>NZ_SMKS01000018.1:0-90250 GCF_004348435.1 Saccharopolyspora terrae
ACTGCGGGGTTCCGGCCCACCTGCGCCGCAGGATGACCATCAGGCCCAACCCCCGCCGCACCCACGCCACCACCTGATCGGGTTAGGTCGGCGCTGCCGCGACCCGTTCCCGCGCGCAACCTGAGCGGGTGCCGCTGACGCATCCGGACAACACGCCTCGCCCGCACCGCAGCGAACTCGCGGTGAACCCGATCTTCACGCGCGAACCCGTGCACGTGCCGACCTACGACCTCCCCAGCCGGGGAACCGATCCCGAGGTCGCCTACCAGATCGTGCACGACGAGCTGATGCTCGACGGCAACGCGCGGCTGAACCTGGCGACCTTCGTGTCCACCTGGATGGAACCGCAGGCCGCCCGGCTGATGTCGGAGTGCTTCGACAAGAACATGATCGACAAGGACGAGTATCCGCGCACCGCGGCCCTGGAGGACCGGTGCGTGCGGATGCTCGCCGGGCTGTGGCACGCGCCCGACCCGCACCACGTCGTCGGCTGCTCCACCACCGGATCGTCCGAGGCGTGCATGCTCGCCGGCCTCGCGCTCAAACGCCGCTGGCGGGGAACCGGCACGCCCAACATCGTGCTCGGCGCCAACGTGCAGATCTGCTGGGAGAAGTTCGCCAACTTCTTCGAGGTCGAACCGCGGTACGTGCCGATGGAGGGCGACCGCTTCACGCTCTCCGCCGAAGAGGCGCTGCGGCGGGTCGACGAGAACACCATCGGCGTCGTGACCATCATGGGCTCGACCTTCGACGGCTCCTACGAGCCTGTCGCCGAGGTCTGCCACGCGCTCGACGAGCTTGCCGCGCGCGGCGGCCCGGACGTGCCGGTGCACGTCGACGGCGCCTCCGGGGCGATGATCGCGCCGTTCCTGGACCCGGACCTGGTGTGGGACTTCCGGCTGCCGCGGGTGGCCTCGATCAACACCTCCGGGCACAAGTACGGGCTGGTCTACCCGGGGGTGGGCTGGGTCGTGTGGCGCACGCCCGACGCGTTGCCCGACGAGCTGGTGTTCCGGGTGAACTACCTCGGCGGCGAGATGCCGACCTTCGCGTTGAACTTCTCCCGGCCGGGAGCGCAGGTGGCCGCGCAGTACTTCAGCTTCCTGCGGCTGGGATTCGACGGATTCCGGCGGGTGCAGCAGGAGTGCCGCGACGTGGCGACGCGATTGGCCCGCGAGATCGCCGCGCTCGGGCCGTTCGAGCTGCTCACCGACGGCAGCCACATCCCGGCCTTCGCGTTCACGCTGCGCGACGACGTCCGGAATTATTCCGTTTTCGACGTTTCCGCTGCTCTTCGCACCAGCGGCTGGCTCGTTCCGGCCTACACCTTCCCCGAGGAGCGGACCGACCTGGCGGTGCTGCGGATCGTGGTGCGCAACGGGTTCAGCCACGACCTCGACCTGCTGCTCGACGACCTGCGCCGCGCCCTGCCGATGCTGGAGGCGCAGACCAAGCCCGCCCGGGGTCACGACTCCGCCGGGTTCGCCCACGGAGCCCGTTCCCGCGGCTGAATCGCGAACGGTGAAAACTTCCCGGACAGCGGGAAATCCCAGCCCTCAGCCGGTGGGGACGATCACGCTCAGTCGATCAGCTGATCGCAAGCCGTTCGAAGCCGACTAGCCTGCCCGGTTATGAGTCGTTCCGAGGACGCGAACGCGCGGCTGACCGAGCTCGCGCTGCAGGCGCGTCGCGGTGACCCGCACGCCATGGAGTCCTTCATCAGGGAGAGCCAGCACGACGTCTGGCGCTTCATCGCGCACCTGGCCGGACCGCACCTCGCCGACGACCTCGCGCAGGAGACGTTCCTGCGCGCGTTCCGCAGCGTCCGCCGGTTCAACGCCCGCTCCTCGGCCCGCACCTGGTTGCTGACGATCGCCCGCCGCGTGGTCGTCGACCAGATCCGCTACGAGCGCTCCCGCCCGCGCACGACCCACGCCACCCCGGCCACCGAGCCGACCTCGCCGGACACGGGCTTCGAGAACGTCGTCGAGCTCAACCTGCTGCTGAGCGACCTCGACCCGGAACGCCGCGAAGCCCTGGTCCTCACCCAGGTCCTGGGCCTCCCCTACGCCGAAGCCGCCCACGTCACCGGCTGCCCGATAGGCACCATCCGCTCCCGAGTCGCCCGAGCCCGCGACCAACTCCTGGCGACCCAAACCCACCAAGACGAAGAAACCGGCTGACCTGGCCACTCGACCGCCTGTCCGGCGAACAGCGGCTCCAGCCAACCCCGTCGACCGATAATCCTCTGGCCCCGTCCAGAACACCGGATTACGGCAGTAATCATCCCCCCGATTACGGCGGTAATCAGGGTCGTAGGACCACCCGGACCCGCGGTGGTCACCCAACCTCCCCAGATTTCAGTGGAAATCCGGAACCCAACTTCCACCAAAACCCGGAACCCAGCTGAGGACGCCGACGATGCCCTGGTCCCACCCAGAACACCCGATTACGGCCGTAATCCGGCCCCTGACTACGGCGGTAATCGGGGTCGTGGGGCCGCCCAAACCCGCGGTAGTCGCCCAACCTCCCGGTTTTCAGTGGAAATCCGGGACCTGACTTCCACCGAAATCCGGAGCCCAGCTGGCGGCACCGATGATCCTCTGGTCCCCGCCCAGAACACCCGATTACGGCCGTAATCCGGCCCCTGATTACGGCGGTATTCGGGGTCGTGGGACCGCCCGGACGCGTGGTGGTCGCCCAGGGTCCCGGATTTCAGTGGAAATCCGGGACTCGATTTCCACTGAAATCGGGAACCCGGCTGGGGGCGAGGCGACGGACGTTGATCTTGGGCGGTTCGGGCCTGGACTGGACGGAGCCGATGGCCGCTCACGGGGCTTCGGGGTGCGGGTGACCCGGTGGGAACTTCTGGGGTGCGGGGAGCGACAGTAGTGGTGTGGACTGTTGCGTGTGCCGGGAGGCGCTGTCGGCGCGGTGGGACGGCGAGGAACCTCCGGCGGCCTGGGCCGAGGTGGAGCGGCATCTCGCCGAGTGCGGTGAGTGCCGGGACTGGGAATCCCGCGCCGTCGCGTTGAGCAGGGAGTTGCGGGTGCGGGCGGTGCCGAGCACCCCCGACCTGACCGCGTCGGTGATGCGGGCGCTGCCGGCGCCCGCGGTCCGGCGCTGGCCCCGCGTGCTGCTCGGCGTCGTCGCAGTCGTGCAGATCGCGCTGGGCGTCGCGCAGCTGCTGGGCACCGGCGGCCACGAGGCGATGGCCGGGCACGTGTTCCACGAGAGCACCGCCTGGAACCTCGCGCTCGGAGCCGGGTTCGGCTGGGCGGCCTGGCGGGTCCGCGCGGGTGCCGGGATGGTCCCGGTGCTCGGCGCGTTCCTCGCCGTGCTCACCTTCGTCAGCGTCCAGGACCTGGTGACCGGAGTCGTCACCGCGAGTCGCCTCGTCTCGCACCTGCCGCTGGTGGCGGCGCTGGTGCTGCTGCTGGTCATCCGCCACGACCACCGGGACGGAGAAACCGGCCCGGGCCACGGCATCCGCCCGGGCGAGAACACCATCACGGCGGACGATCCCGACGAACCGGCGCCACCGCGCGAGCTCGGCCCGACCGCCTACCGTCGGGCCGGGTAGGAGCTGTCCTCAGGTGTGGGACTCAGCTCGCACCGCCGCAGGTGCGCCGCGACGCCTAGCGCTTGCGGGCCATGGCGGCCCAGTAATAGGCGCTGCGCGGGTCGACCTCGCGCTGCGGGTGGAGCTTGGTGATCCCGGCCGGCTCCGGGTCGGGCCGCCACGCCAGCACCGGCGCGACCCCGGGCTCGACCAGGTCCATGCCCTCGAAGAGCGCCGCGACCTCGTCCTGATCGCGCGGCTGGAACGGGATCCCGGACTGCTCGGCGGAAGCCACCACGCCCGCCATCGCTTCCGGGTCGAAGTCGGCGGTGGGGTGGGTGATCGTCAGGTAGCTGCCCGACGGGACCGCGTCCATCAGCTTGCCGAGCACCTGCTCGACCTCCGAGTTCTCCCGGAAGTACATGAGCACCGCCACCAGCATCACGGCGGTCGGCTGCGTCAGGTCGAGCGTCTCGGCCAGCGCCGGGTCGGACAGGATCGAGTCCGGGTCGTGCAGGTCGGCGAAGATGAACCGGGTCGCGCCCTCGTCTGTGCTGGCCATCAGCGCGCGGGCGTGCGCGAGGACGATCGGGTCGTTGTCGACGTAGACCACGCGGCTGGCCGGTTCGGCGCTCTGCGCGACCTCGTGCACGTTGCCGCTGGTGGGGATTCCGGTGCCGATGTCGAGGAACTGCCGGATGCCGCACTCCTGCACCAGGTACCGCACCGCGCGCCCGACGAACGCCCGGTTCGCGCGCGCCATGGTCTTGATGGTCGGGATGTGCTCGGCGATCACGTCGCCCAGCGCGCGGTCGGCCGCGAAGTTGTCCTTGCCGCCCAGCCAGTAGTCGTAGACCCGGGCCTCGTGCGCGACGGTGGTGTCGATCTCGACCGGCAGCCGGCCGCCCTGCTCGCTCATCGGCATCCCTCGGATTGATCAGTACTCGGTCATCAACTCGCGCAGCAGCTGCGTGGTGTCCTGCGGTGTCGCCGCCTGCACGCTGAGCAGGTTCATGACCGCCTGGTACTGGTCCAGGTCGTTGCGCTTGTCCAGGTACAGCGCGCTGGTCAGCTGTTCCAGGTAGACGACGTCGGGCAGGTCCGACTCGGGGAACCGCACGATGGTGAACGGACCGCCCGCCGCGGCGTGCCCGCCGACGCTGTAGGGCAGCAGCTGCACGGTCACGTTGGGGAGTTCGGAGATGCGGATCAGGTGCTCGATCTGCCCGCGCATGATCCGCTCACCGCCGATCGGGCGGCGCAGCGCGGCCTCGTCGATGACCGCCCACAGCGTCGGCGGCTCGGGTCGGGTGAGGATGTCCTGGCGGCGCATCCGCAGCGCGACCCTGCGGTCGACCTCGGCCGACGGTTCCTGCCCGTGCCCCAGCAGGATCACCGCGCGCGCGTAGTCGGGCGTCTGCAGCAGGCCCGGCACGAACTGGGCCTCGTAGGTGCGGATGATCTCGGCGGCCTGCTCCAGGCCGAGGTAGGTCTCGAACCACGACGGCAGCAGGTCACCGTACTGGTGCCACCAACCGGGTTCGTTGGCCTGCCGAGCCAGCGACAGGAACGCCGCGCGCTCCCCGGAGTCCTGCACGCCGTAGAGGGTCAGCAGGTCGTTGAGGTCGCGCTCCCGGAAGCTGACGCGTCCCAGCTCGAGACGGCTGATCTTCGCGTGCGACCCGCGAATGGCATCACCGGCGGCCTCGCGGCTGATCCCGCGCTCTTCGCGCAGGCGTCGGAGCTGACCGCCCAGCGCGATGCGCAGCACGGTCGGCCCAGCGGTGGACCCGCTCTGCTGCTTGCCCTGTCTCTCCGGCTCGATGCTCATCGTGTCGATACCCCCATCGGGAGCAATGCGGCATCCGATCGCCGCCAAAGCCAGTCAGCAGATTAGATCATCGAAGTCGCCTTCTTTAACCCCTTCGAGAAAAGCGGCGATTTCTTCTCGCGTGTAGACCAGCACTGGCCCCTCCGCGAAGCGCGAGTTGCGGACGGCGACCCGGCCGCGCTCCAACTCGGCCACCTCGACGCAGTTCCCGCTCGGGTTGCTGTGCGCGCTCTTGCGCCAGCGCAGGTCAGACCGCCAGCTCAGGTCTGCCCACCGCGGAGTCTCCGGCACTGCGGACTCCGGCATGGATGCCTCCAACATTCGGGCGAAATCGCGTCCGTGCTTGCAGGTGTTCTTGCAAACGTTCTTGCATCTGCAAGGTCAGTCCGGGACAGTAGCAGCAGCAGAACGATCGTCGATCTTGATCCGTCAGCGGGAATCCGGTGCCCGGCAAATGGCCCCGGCGCGCGCGGGAGGAGGCCGAGGGGATGATCCGGTTGTCGCGGCGGGAGACGGTTCGCCGCGTGCATCAGACTCGCCCGGCTTCGACCCACGATCGGGCGACGCGATGAGCGTGCTCGTCGCGGTCGGCGCGTTAGCCCTCTGCGCGATCCTCTCGGCGGCTCTGCTGGACTCCCGCCGCAAACGTCGTGAGCTCGAAAAGCGGCTCGCGGTGGCCGATCGCGCCGCGCACACCGATCCGCTCACCGGCCTGGCCAACCGCGCGGGCCTCCAGCGCGCGCTGGACCACCAGCGGGCCTCCACGCGCCCCAGCGATCACATCGCCATGATCCTGCTGGACCTGGACGGGCTGAAGGAGACCAACGACCTCTACGGCCACGACTTCGGCGACAGCGTCCTGGTCGCGGTGGCCCACCGGATCAACGAAAAAGCCGGGCACGCGGCGTGCGCGGCCCGGCTTGGTGGGGACGAGTTCGTGGTGCTGCTCAGCGGCGAGGCGCCGCAGGACGCGGATGCGCTGGCCGCCGAGCTCTGCGCTGACATCGCCTCGGCGGAGGTCATGTCGGAGATGCCGATCCGCTGCTCCGCCAGCGCGGGGGTCGCGGTGCTGCCGGCGCACCGTATGCACCAGCTCGTCACCGCCGCGGACCAGGCCATGTACCGGGCCAAGTCCACCCGCGCGGGAACCTCCAGGTATCAGCCCCTCACCGACGTCGCCGACCGGATCCCGCGAAACCGGACTGCGCTGGTGGCCTTGGAAGGTGGCGCCTCGAAGGAGGCCCAGGGCTGACCCTCTCCAGGACTGCTCCGGGTGCGGGACTCAATTCGCACCGCACAGCCCTCCACTCGAAGACTCCTAGACGGTCGCGGTCTGCCGTACTGCGCCGACCATGCGGTGCGCTTCGGCGTTGCACGCCGGGCACGTGTTCCACAGCCACGCCATCTCGCCCACCTCGGCGCGCATCTCGCGGTCGCAGAGCGTGGTGATGGTGCTGCCCGCCGGGTAGCCCCCGGACGGCCGGTGGTCGGTGCTCGCGTGACGCTCCCCGAGGGCCGGAACCCAATGGAACGGATGCATCCGCACACTCTCCTTCTCTGCCGTGTCCCGCCGCGTCATGTCGTCTTGCCTGATCGCGATCCGGATCGCCGCTCGGCCACAACCCGGGTAATCAGCTGTTCAGATGGATTCCAGACCGACGATGCCAGCGGTCGCCGCCAAGCATCGGCCACACGGTAGGGCCCCATCAGAAGGAATATTCCCGATTATGTCATGCCCCAGGGGGAGCCCGCACGCCGCACGCGTCACACCCACCTGCCAATCCTGCCGCGAAATCGCGTGCGCCTGCCGCACTGTCACTCGTGCGGCGGTATGCAAGACCCACACGCAATCCATGCCGGACTGCTCCGCCCGCGCCCCCCGGATGCTCCCGGTCAAGTGGAGTGGCATGATCCCTCCCCGGATCGTCTACGATTAATCGTAATCACATCCGCACCACGGAGTCGAGAGATTCGGAAGGGATGCACCTCGATGCTTCACCCGGAACCGACCGCGATCCCCGCCTTCAGCGCCACTGGCTGGGCTTCGGCGTCCGCCTGCGGGCCGAACGGGGGAAACTGCGTCGAGGTGAACTTGACGGTCCCCGGGCGTGTCGGGGTCCGCGACACCAAACGCTTCACCGGTGACGTCCTGCTCAACTTCGACACGACGAGCTGGAACCGATTTCTCACCGACATGAGAGCGGGGAGCTTCGACATCGACTAGATCTTCGCAGCTCACAGCCGTTTCCTGATTAATCACCGCCGGGCGCGGATCACCGGCGGTGACCCGTTTGCCGCGCATCCACGTTCGAGTGCATTACAGTGTTGTTCTTGACAGACGCGTTTGCGCTTGTCAGACGTGGTGACGGCAGAGCATACGAGCGGAGATCTGGTGCCGAGCACGGTAACTTCGCGACGCAGGCAGCTCGGGAACGAGATTCGCCGCGCGCGGCAGGCCGCGGGCATGACCCAGCAGTACGTCGCGGAGCTGCTCGGATGCAGCCAAGGCAAGATCAACAAGATCGAGTCGGGCACGGTCGCGGTCAAGAAGGCCGAGCTGCAGAAGATGCTGGAGGCGTTCAACTCCGGCAAGGCCGAAGCCGATCTGATGCTGGACCTCGCGCAGTCCAGCTCCGGGCAGCGCGGCCAGTGGGCCGGCTACCGCTCGGCGGTGCCGCAGTGGTTCCGCACCTTCACCGACCTCGAACCGGCCGCCGCGGAGATCCTCAGCTGGCACGGCGAGCGCATCCCGGGCCCGCTGCAGTCCGAGCACTACATGCTCACCCAGTTCTCCGAGGACCGCGCCACCGACGTCACCGCGCTCGTGCGCAACCGGCTGGACCGCAGGCGGGTCTTCGACCTGCCGCGCCCGCCCTACTACCGCTTCGTGCTCAGCGAAGCCGCGTTCCACCGGATGCCGGGCGGACCGAACCCGTCGGTCGCGCTGGACCAGGTCGAGCACCTGCTGGACCTGCAGACCCGGTACCCGAAGGCCTACGTGCACATCCTGCCGTTCGACGTGCGGCTGCCCTACGTGCCCAACGACTTCACGATCATGCGGTTCTCCGACGGCACCAAGGACTTCGTCTTCGTCGAGCACGTCGCGGGCGGGCTGTACCTGGACGACGAGGACGACTTCAACCTGTTCAACGACGCCTGGGACCGGCTGCGCGGAGCCGCGCTGGAGCGCCACGACACCGTGGCCCGCCTGCAGGAGCTGGCGAAGCAGTACCGGAGCCAGATCGAGTTCTGATTAATCGTGAAACACCCTCACCCGCAGCGGGCCCGGGTCAGTCGAGCAGGTCCGCGATCATCGACGCCATGACGCCGGGATCACCGGTGTCGGGCCGCAGCACCACCTCCGGGTCCTGCGGGGGCTCGTAGGTGTCGTCGACACCGGTGAAGCCGGTGATCTCCCCCGCCCGCGCCCGGGCGTAGAGGCCCTTGGGGTCGCGCGCCTCGCACAGCTCGATCGGGGTGTCGACGAAGACCTCCACGAACGTCAGCTCCGCGTCCTGGTGCACCTGCCGCGCCCGGTCGCGGTCGGCGCGGTAGGGACTGATCAGCGACACGATCGACACCACCCCGGAATCGGCGAACAGGCGCGCCACCTCGCCGACGCGGCGCACGTTCTCGGCTCGGTCCTCGGCGCTGAAGCCCAGGTCGGAGTTGAGCCCGTGGCGCAGGTTGTCGCCGTCGAGCAGGTAGGCCGGCCTGCCCGCCGCGACCAGCCGCCGTTCCAGTTCGACCGCCACGCTGGACTTTCCCGCCCCCGACAGCCCGGTGAGCCACACCGTCGCTCCCCGGGTGCGGCGCTGTTCCCTGCGCACGGCGGTGGAGACCCAGCTGACGTGGGACTCGGCGGTGTCCGGGCCGGTGATCATGCCCGCGGCCACGGTGTTGTTGGTGGCCTCGTCGACGAGGATGAAGCTGCCGGTGGTGCGGTTGCGGCGGTAGGCGTCGAACAGCAGCGGCTGCTGCGCGCGCAAGCGGATCCGCCCGATCTCGTTGAGGGACAACGACGTCGCGCTCGTGTCGCGGTGCAGGGTGTTGATGTCGAGCCGGTAGTCCAGCTGCCGCACCTGGGCGCGCGTGCTCCGCGTGGTGTGCTGGAGGGCGTAGCGGCCGCCGGGTTCCAGCGCGGTCTGCTCGGTGAGCCAGCAGACCAGGGCGTCGACGTCCTGACCCGCGTGCGGCCGGTTCTGCGGGCGGCAGATCATGTCGCCGCGCGAGACGTCGAGGTCGTCGGTGAGCCGAACGGTGACGGCCTGCGGGGTGAACGCCTCCTCGACGACTTCCCCGCCAGGCCCCCAGATCTCCTCGATGCCGGTGGTGAAGCCCGAGGGCAGCACGACGACGTCGTCACCGGGTTTGAGCACGCCGCCCGCGACCGTTCCCGCGTAGCCGCGGAAGTCGCCGTCGCGGATGACGTACTGCACCGGCAGCCGCGCGTCGATGAGGTTGCGGTCGGAAGCGACGTGGACCTCTTCGAGGTGGTGCAGCAGCGAAGTCCCCTCGTACCAGGGCATGTTCTCGCTGCGGTGCACGATGTTGTCGCCGCGCAGCGCCGAGACCGGGATGAACGTCAGGTCCGGCGCGTCGAGCTTCATCGCGAAGGAGGCGAACTCGGCGCGGATCTCCTCGAACCGCTGCTGCGAGTGGTCCACGAGGTCCATCTTGTTCACGCACACCACCAGGTGCGGGATCCCGAGCAGGCTGGCCAGGAACGCGTGCCTGCGGGACTGCTCGAGCACGCCCTTGCGCGCGTCGACGAGCACCAGCGCGAGGTCGGCGGTGGAGGCGCCGGTGACCATGTTGCGGGTGTACTGGATGTGCCCGGGCGTGTCGGCGATGATGAACTTGCGCCGGGGCGTGGCGAAGTAGCGGTGCGCGACGTCGATGGTGATGCCCTGCTCGCGCTCGGCCCGCAACCCGTCGGTGAGCAGCGCGAGATCGGGGCCGTCGGTCCCATGACTGGCGCGCTCCACGGCCTCCAGCTGGTCGCTGAGGATCGTCTTGGAGTCGTACAGCAAACGCCCGATCAGCGTCGACTTGCCGTCATCAACGCTGCCAGCAGTAACCAACCGAAGCAGCTGCGTCATAGAACTCCTCATGCGGTCGTGCTTCCGCTACCTGCCTAGCAACGGCGAAGCCGTTTCTCCTTGCCCCACCCGAGCAACTCGCACCGCCGCGGGTTCTCAGACGTCTTCTGGGGAGGACAGCCGAAGCGCCGTGTATTGGTCATACATAAGTCTCGGCTCCCGGAGCCAGAAGGCGTCTGAGGTTCCGCTACCCGCACCGCTGAGCAAGAGGACCACCGAACAGTCACCTCAGAAGTAGCCCTCGCGTTTGCGGTCTTCCATTCCTGCTTCTGAGATGCGGTCGTCGGCGCGGGTGGCTCCGCGTTCGGTAACGCGGGCCGCGGCGACCTCGGCGACGACGTCGCGGACGGTGCCGGCCGTGGAGGGCACGCAGCCGGTGCAGGTCGTGTCGCCCACGGTGCGGAAGCGGACGGTGGCCTCGTAGGGCTGCTCGTCCTCGCCCGGCGTCAGGTGCGGGTTGGTGGCCAGCAGCATGCCGTCGCGCTCGAAGACGGTGCGCCGGTGGGCGTAGTAGATCGACGGGAGTTCAATGCCCTCGTCGAGGACGTACTGCCAGATGTCGAGCTCGGTCCAGTCCGACAGCGGGAAGACGCGGATGTGCTCGCCCTCGCGGTGCCTGCCGTTGTAGAGGTGCCACAGCTCGGGGCGCTGGTTGCGCGGATCCCACTGGCCGAACTCGTCGCGGAAGCTGAACACGCGCTCCTTGGCCCGGGCCTTCTCCTCGTCGCGGCGGGCACCGCCGAAGACCGCGTCGAAGCGGTGCTCGCCGATGCTGCGCAGCAGGGTCCGGGTCTGCAGCCGGTTGCGGCCGGCTCCGGGCTGCTCGACGGAGCGGCTCGCGTCGATGTCGTCCTGGACGCTGCCGACGAGCAGGCGCAGGTCGAGCCGCCGCACGGTGCGGTCGCGGAAGTCGATGACCTCGTCGAAGTTGTGGCCGGTGTCGATGTGCAGGACCGGGAACGGCAGCGGTGCGGGCCAGAAGGCCTTGGTGGCGATGTGCAGCATCACCGCGGAGTCCTTGCCGCCGGAGAACAGCAGCGCGGGCCGCTCGAAGGATGCGGCGACCTCGCGGAACACGTGCACCGCCTCGGCTTCCAGGCCGCGCAGGTGGGTCAGCTCGTAGGTCGTGGTCACGCCGGACCCGCCCTTTCCATCGAAACCGAACCTAGAACAAGTTTCACAGAAAAGTAGAACAAGTTCTTGCGCTCGGTCAAGCTGCGCGGAAAGCTGGGTCCACCCCTCGAAGCCAACCTCGCAAGACACAAGGAGGCGTCATGGACCTCGTCGCGCTGGAGGAGATCAAACGACTGAAGTACCGCTACCTGCGCGCGGTCGACCTCAAGCTCTGGCACGTCCTCGCCGAGGCGCTCACCGAGGACGCCGTGGCCGAGTACGGAACCGAGGCCACGGGCTCCAAGCTCGAACTCACCAGCCGTGAGGAGATCCTGAAGTTCATGCGGGACAACCTCGGCCCGAGCATCATCACCACGCACGCCGCCGGCCAGCCCGAGATCGACATCGACGGCGACACCGCGACCGGGACCTGGAGCTTCGAGGACACGGTCATCGCGACCGAGTTCAAGACCTTCATCAAGGGCGCGGCCTTCTACGAGGACACCTACCGCCGCGAATCCGACGGCCAGTGGCGCATCAGCAAGACCGGCTACACCCGCACCTACGAGCTGATGCACACCTTCGACGACCTCCCGAACTTCAAGCTCACCGCGAACCGCTGGAGCTGAGACGCCACGGGGGTTCCAGCCCCCGAGCGCCAAAGACGACCGCAGAGCACTAGAACGAGTTCTCAAAGAGGAGCTTATGCTCACTCAGCCCTTCGTCGAAGCCGTCTCCGAAGCCGAAGAGGTCATCCGGCACGCCAAGCACATCCGCGACGAGCAGGACCTCATCGAGGGTTACGACTACCTCGCGGGCAGCATCCAGGCCTCCCTCATGCTCGCCTGGGCCTACGAGCGGGACTTCCCGTACTTCGTCCAGTCCACCGGCCCCTACACCAAGATGGGCCTGGACAACCCCGACGCGCTGTACTTCCACTCCTACATCCGCGACGACGCCGAGTACGTCGTGACCGGAAAGCGCGGCAGCACAACGGACCTCAGCTTCCAGGTGCTCAACGGCGACTACTCACCGGTGGACGTGCCCGACAGCCTCGCCGCCTTCGACGACCGACGGATCGACGTCGACGACAACGGCGACTTCGAAGTGCGCTTCGGCCCCGGCCCCGCCGGTCCGAACTACTTCACGCTCGCTCCGGGTTCGGCGATGCTGGTGGTGCGCGAGGTCTACAGCGACTGGGACTCCGAGCGCCGCGGCATGATCCGGATCCGCCGCGAGGACACCACGGGCACCGCTCCCCCGCCGCGCACCATGGACGCGCTGACCAAGCGCTACGGCGTCGCGGGCAAGATCCTGCTGAGCCGGTTGCGGACGTTCCTGGCGTTCCCGGAGTGGTTTTACCTGAACCAGCCGGTGAACACGATGAACGACCCGCGCTCCACACCGGGCGGCCTGGCCACCCAGTTCTCCTCGGCAGGGCACTTCGAGCTGTCCGAGGACCAGGCGATGATCGTCACCGTCCCGAAGTCCGACGCCCCCTACCAGGGTTTTCAGCTCGGCAGCCCCTGGTACGTCTCGACCGACTACATCAACCATCAGACGAGCCTCACCGCGGAGCAGGCGCGCACCGACCCCGACGGCAAGATCCGGTTCGTCCTCACCGAGCGCGACCCGGGGCTGGCGAACTGGCTGGAGCTGACCGGGCACACCCGCGGCTACCTCCAGATCCGCTGGCAGCGCCTCTCCCGCGACCTGGGCCCCGAGGACGGTCCTCAGGTGGAGGTCGTCGGGTTCGACGAACTGCCGCAACGACTTCCGCACCACGAGCACTCCCGCGTGACACCGCAGGAGTGGCGGGAGCGAATCGCCGCGCGGCAAGCAGCCGTGCACAACCGGATGCTGGGGTGAGGCCGATGCTGGACGGACTGCTGCGCGACAAGGTCGTCGTGATCTCCGGAGTGGGACCGGGACTCGGCCGGGCACTGGCCCAGAGGTCCGCGATGGCCGGCGCCGACGTGGTGCTGGCGTCGCGGACCGAATCCCGCCTCAAGGCCTCCGCCGACGAGGTCACCGAGCTCGGGAGGCGGGCGTTGGTCGTGCCCACCGACATCACCGACGAAGACGCCGCCGCCCAGCTGGTGAGAAGGTCGGTGGAGGAGTTCGGGCGCGTCGACGCGCTGATCAACAACGCGTTCGCGATCCCACCGCTGTCCGACCTCGCCGACACCGACCTCGACGCGATCCGGCAGGGGTTCGAGACCACCGTGCTCGCCGCGCTGCGGCTGACCCGGCTGTTCACCCCCGCGCTGGCCGAAACCCGAGGCGCCGTGCTGATGGTGAACTCGGCGGTGCTGCGGCACTCCCGCCGCAACTACGGCGCTTACAAGATGGCCAAGTCCAGCCTGCTGTCCCTGGCGCAGAGCCTGGCCACCGAGCTCGGACCGAAGGGCGTGCGGGTCAACTCGATCGCGCCCGGCTACATCTGGGCGGACTCGCTCAAGTGGTACCTCGGCCACCTCGCCGAGCAGCGCGGCGTCACCCGCGAGGAGGTCTACGAGGAAATCGCCGCCACCACCGACCTGCGCACACTCCCCGAACCGGACGAGATCGCGGACGCCGCGCTGTTCCTGATCTCCGACCTGGCGAGGATCGTCACCGGTCAGTGCCTGGACGCAAACGCAGGAGAATTCCACCACTGATCTTTCAGTCGCTCTCCTTCTGCGAAGCGGCGCGAGTGGCGGAACCTGAGACGCCGTCTGGACTCCGGGCGCCACTCCTGATGTATGCCAATACACGGCGTCGCGGCGTCCTCGCCAGACGACGTCTCAGAACCCGCGGCGGTGCCGGTTGCGAGGGTGGTGTGAACGCCTCGCGGCTCCGCCGCTTGCACTCTGGTAGCGACGACATCCCTGAGGAGCTTTCCATGAGCGTCGGGCGTGAAAGCGTTGGTACTGTTGAGGATTTGCACGCTTCGGCGAGTCGTCTCGTCGGGTTGGACGACTTCGGGGTGGATGACTACACCGACGGTCTCGGCGTGCTGTTGGAGTCCTACGCGCGGGATGCGGAGCTGACTCCGCTGGGCAACAAGGTCAAGCGGGCCTTCCTGCGGGGTGCGTTGACCGCTCGGCTGTTCAGCGAAGCGGCGTGGAAGCAGCACCCGCAGCACGCCGAAGTCGCCGTCGAGCGGCCCATCTTCGTCACCGGGCTGCCGCGCACCGGCACCACGGCGCTGCACCGGCTGCTGACCGCCGACACGGCGAACCAGGGGCTGGAGCTGTGGCTGACCGAGGTGCCGCAGCCGCGGCCCCCGCGCTCGACGTGGGAGGACGACCCCGTCTTCCGGGGAATTCAGCAGGGCTACACCCAGCACCACGTGGAGCACCCCGAGTTCATGGGCGTGCACTACATGTCGGCCGAGCAGGTCGAGGAGTGCTGGCAGCTGCTGCGGCAGTCGATGCGCTCGATCTCCTACGAGTGCCTGGCGCACCTGCCGACCTACTCCCGCTGGCTGGAAGGCCAGGACTGGTCGTCGGCCTACGCCCGGCACAAGCGCAACCTGCAGCTGATCGGGTTGCCCGAGAACGACCGGCGCTGGGTGCTGAAGAACCCCAGCCACCTGTTCGCGCTGGACGCGCTGCTCGAGGTCTACCCGGACGCGCTGGTGATCCAGACCCACCGGGAGCCGCGCACCGCGATCGCCTCGGTGTGCAGCCTGGCCGCGCACGCCACCGACGGGTGGTCGCAGACCTTCCGAGGCGACACGATCGGCCGCGACCAGCTCGACCTGTGGTCGCGCGGACTCGCCGAGTTCAACGCCGCGCGGTCCCGGCACGACCCGGAGCAGTTCTACGACGTGCGCTACGAGGATTTCATCGCCGACCCGATCGGCGTGGTCGAGCGGATCTACGGGCACTTCGGGCTGCCGCTGAGCGAGGACGCGGCAGCGGCGATGCGGCGCCTGCACTCCGAGAGCACCGCAGGTCACGCCAAGCCCGCGCACCGGTATTCGCTGGCCGACTTCGGATTGCGGCCCGAAGAGGTCGACGAGCGCTTCGCCGGGTGGGCTCCCGTCGGTTAGATTCCGCAGCGGAATCGACGGCCGGAGGGGCGGGCATGGCGTACGGCGACTACCAGCTGGAGATCTACCTCAACGGGTTGAGCGGGGTGCTGCCCGACCTCCCCATGGAGTTCGACGAGCTGGAGGAACGCGCGAAAGCGGCCATGCCGCCGACCGTCTGGTCCTACGTCCACGGCGGCGCCGGCTCGGAGCGCACGCAGCGCGCCAACGTCAGCGCCTTCGACCGCTGGGGGCTCGTCCCGCGCATGTTCGTCGGCGCCACCGAGCGCGACCTCGAAGTGGATCTGTTCGGCCTGACGCTGCCGTCACCGGTGTTCATGGCGCCGATCGGCGTGCTCGGGATCTGCGCGCAGGACGGGCACGGCGACCTGGCCACCGCCCGCGCGGCGGCGCAGACCGGTGTGCCGATGGTGGCCTCCACGCTGTCCTCGGATTCGCTGGAGGACGTGGCGGGCGAATTCGGCGACACACCGGGCTTCTTCCAGCTCTACACGCCGAAGGACCGGGATCTGGCGGAAAGCCTCGTGCGCCGGTCCGAGAACGCCGGCTACAAGGGCATCGTCGTCACCCTCGACACCTGGATCCCCGGGTGGCGCCCGCGCGACCTGGCCACCTCGAACTTCCCGCAGCTGCGCGGGCACTGCCTGAGCAACTACTACAGCGACCCGGTCTTCCGCGCGGGACTGGACAAGACGCCGGAAGAGGACCCGGGCGCCGCGGTGCTGCGCTGGGTCTCCACCTTCGGAAATCCGCTGACCTGGAACGACCTGCCGTGGCTGCGGTCGCTGACCGACCTGCCGCTGATCGTCAAGGGCATCTGCCACCCCGATGACGTCCGCCGCGCCAAGGACGGAGGCGTGGACGGCATCTACTGCTCCACCCACGGCGGCAGGCAGGCCGACGGCGGTCTTCCCGCCCTGGAGGTGCTGCCCGAGGTCGTCGACGCGGCCGACGGCATGCCGGTGCTGTTCGACTCCGGCGTCCGCAGCGGCGCCGACGTCGTCAAGGCCCTGTCCCTGGGCGCCACGGCCGTGGGCATCGGACGCCCCTACGCCTACGGACTCGCGCTCGGCGGTACCCCGGGCGTCGTGCACGTGCTCCGGAGCCTGCTCGCCGAAGCGGACCTCATCATGGCCGTGGACGGCTACCCCTCGATCGCCGACCTGACCCGGGAAGCCCTCCGCCGGCTGACCTGAAGCACGTCGAGTTGCGTTGCCGGATAACCGGTTTCGTTCACATCGAGGGCGGAAACCGAATCCACCGCGCGGGAATGTCCGGACAGGAACGGCGACCGGGTCCTGCGCGGTTGCCAACGCCGCTACACTCCGGCGAAACGTGATCGAGTCCACTGGAGTTCGGGGCGGATGGGAATCGAAGGCGAGGCCGGCGTCGGGGCGGCGGCCGGCATTGACACCAGCAAGGCGAGCATCGCGCGCGTCTACGACATGTTCCTGGGCGGCAAGGACAACTTCGCGGCCGATCGCGAGGTCTACGAGACGATCCAAGCGGTCGCCCCGCAGGGCGACGAGGTGGCCAAGTCGATCCGCCGCTGGCTGATCCGCGTGGTGCGGCACCTGGCGGGGTTCGAGGTCGGCATCGACCAGTTCCTCGACATCGGCTCCGGTCTGCCGACCGTGGAGAACACCCACGAGGTCGCCCAGCGCACCAACGCCGAGGCCACCGTGGTCTACGTCGACAACGACGCGACCGTGGCCGCCTACGGGAGGGCGCTGATGGAGGAGAACGACCACACCCACTTCGCCACCTCGGACCTGCGCGACCCGGCGGCTCTGCTGGCTACGCCACAGGTCGCCAAGCTGGACTTCGACCGGCCGATCGTGCTGATCCAGTGCGCGACGCTGCACCACATCGACGACGAGGCCGATCCGGCCGGGTTCATGAAGCACTACGTCGACGCGCTGCCGTCGGGCTCCTACCTGGCGATCTCGCACTGGTGGGACCCGGGTGACGAGCTGCCCGAGGGTCACCGGATGGCCCGGGAGCTGGAGCAGCGCTGGCGCGAGTCGTCGATGGGCACCGGCCGCTACCGCACGCGCGCGGAGATCGCCGAGCTCTTCGCGGGTCTGGAGCTCGTCGAACCGGGACTCGTCGAGCTCAACGACTGGTGGCCGGACGGACCCCGCCTGCGCGAGACCTCGCTGGTCGAGCGCCTGATCCTCGGCGGCCTCGCCTACAAGCCCTGATCAGTCCCGCTGGCGCTCGCGCAGGGCCGTGCGCAGCGCTTCCGCCTGCTCGTCGCTGACCGAGGCGACGAAGTGCGCCAGGACGACGTCCGGGGCGCCCGAGGCGACGAGCACCTGGTGCAACGAGCGGGCCGCGGCTTCCTCGCGGGTGCGCGTCGGCCGGTAGCGGTAGGCCCGGCCGTCCAGGTCCCGCTGCACCCAGCCCTTCCGGTGCAGGTTGTCGAGCACCGTCAGCACGGTCGTGTAAGCCAACGACCGACCGGTGTCGAGCCGCAACAGCACCTCGCGCACCTTGATCGGCTCCACCGAGTCCCACAGCACCCGCATCACCGCGGATTCGAGCTCACCCAGACAACGCATCGCCTTCCTCCCCGGGCACATCGTACGTCCGGATGCGCATGTCGCGCGCACTATGTGAATCAAGTTCGGGTTATTTGGCGAAACACGATCCATTTTGGACCCGAGGACACCCGCAAGGCCGTTGACCCACAATAGGATTCACATCTACTATGATCCTTAGTAGCGGTGCTGCCCCCAATCCCCGACGCCGCTACCTCGCGAGGCAACCGGTACTCCCCCCTCACCGGCCCTCGCCGAATGCTGGGCGGGTCCCAATCCCCCCTGGGATCCCGCCCAGCCCCAGTGATGAAAACGCATCAAGCGGAATTCTCCAATCCGCTAGAGCTGGTTCGAGGGCGTCCGCGAAGTCCGTCCGCACCTGCTTACCAGGCGTTTCGCAACCGGAATCCGGACGACTCCATGCCAGAAAACGCGAATTCCACGCGGATAGATCGATGAGCTGCAACTCCCGCCTTCCGCAAGCACAACTCCCCTTTGCCGGACGACACAAGGTTGCCGCGACGTGATTCGCGCGTCGTCGGATCGTTTTCTCCGATGTGAATTCCCTCCTATTCCGCGCCGGTCCGCTCTGCGATGCTTGCCCGCCGTCCCGGACGACGGCCGATCCAGGGCACCGCAGAGAAACTCGGATGGCTTCATGACACCCACCACACAGCGCTCCAGGCCCACCGACACCGCGCACCTGCGGGACCCGCGATGACCGCGCAGGAGAACCTCGGCGGCGAGGTGGAGCAGCTGCTGCGCACCTTCGAGGCGGCACTCGCCGAGACCGACCTGCTCGGCAGGCACGCCGACCCCGGCGAAGAACCTCCGCAGCTCCGCGAGCTGCGGGATCAGGTGGTGCGGCAGGTCCAGGACGTGCCGGCCGACCAGCTGCCGCGCGAGCGGTGCCAGAACTGCGACGGCGAGCGCGAGGTCTCAGCCGTGCACGTGCGGCGCAGCGACCAGACAGCTCCGCCCGAGGTCGTCACCGCGCAGCGGCTGTGCCCCAACTGCTGGGGGACCGGGCTCTCGCTCCGGCACACCGACCAGGCGCCGCAGCTAGACGAGTAGTTCGCCGATGCCGAGGAACCCGTTCTCGGCATCGGGGTTCGCGGTGGTCAGCTCGATCCGAAGCCGGTCGGTCGTCACGGGTTCGAAGGTGATGCGGGTGGTGGCGGCAGGATCACCGCTCTGCCCGCGCACCGGGACGAAGCGCGAACCGTCCCAGTAGCGCACCTCGATCGACGCGGGCACCGCGTGCGCGGAGTCGACGGTGAAGGTCAGCTCGGCGGCGTCGACCTGACGAGGTTCGGGCCAGGCGATCGACACCCAGTCCCGCGCGTGCGCTGCGCTGATGGCGGGCAGGAGACCGGTGGCCTCCTTCGCGTAGTGGTTCGACCAGCCGGTCGCCGGGTCCCCGTCGATCATGGCGGCGGGGACGGTGTCGGCCGAACCGGAATAGCTCGCGTCCGCGGTCGTCTCCGCCGGGCGCGCGGGAACCGCCATCGTCACCCGCACGTCCGCACCGGCGGGGACGATCGCCAACGCCTTGCCGCCGAAGGCCTTCCGCGTCGCCGAGCCGTAGTTCTCCGCGCTGTCCTGCTTGCCGTTGTCGGTTCCGAGCACCTGCCCGCCGGTGGCGGTGAAGGTCAGCTCGTGCTCCGCCGAGGGCACCAGCACGCCGTCGGCGTCGACGACCTCGGCGGTCACGAATGACAGCGCACCGACGTCCTCCCGGCTCAACCGGACCTCCGCCGCGGCTCCGGCGGTGCGCAGCACGTCGCGCGCGACCTCCGCGCCGTCCCGCTTGGCCACCGCCACCAGCTCACCCGGCTCGAACGGCACCTCCCAGGTCAGGTGCAGCTTGCCCGCGCTGCCGTTCGGACTGGTGTAGCTGCCGGGGAACGGGCCGTCGGTGACCGTCTTGTCGTCACCCGTCGGCTCGGTGGTCTCCAGGTACTCGCGGCCGTCGGTGGTGGTCTTGCGGTCGAAGCTCTTCTCCCCCAGCGACCGCCCGTTGAGCAGCAGTTCCACGGTCGGCGCGTTGCTGTGGGTCCACACCGCCACCGGCTCGCCCGGCCGGTGATCCGTCCAGTTCATCGGCACCAGGTGCACCATCGGTTCGCGGGTCCACTGGCTGCGGAACAGGTGGTACTGGTCCTTGGCGAACCCGGCGGTGTCGACCGCGCCGAAGAACGACGCCTTGACCGGGAAGACGTCCGAGTACGGCGTGGGTTCGCCGATGTAGTCGATGCCCGACCACAGGAACTGGCCGGCGAAGAACGCCCGGTCCCGGTCCTTCTTCAGCCCGTACTCACCGCTGTAGGTCCACGAGGACAGGTTGTTGTCGTAGGAGGACGTCCCGCGCTTGCCGGGCGTGTGGTTCTCACCGGTGTTGAGCTGGTGCGGACTGTCGTAGACGCCGCGCGTGGAGGTCTCCGACGACGACTCGGACTCGAAGAGGAACACCTGCGGGTACTTCGCGTGCAGCTCGTCGACCGAGGACGCGTTGTTGTAGTTGAGCCCGACGCCGTCGAGCATCCGCAGGATCTCGTCCTGCGGTGATCCGTCGGCGGGGACGCTGCGGTGCTTGTCCGAGCCGATGACCACCGGCCTCGTCGGGTCCAGCGCGCGCACCCGGTCGACCAGGCGCCTGGCGATGGGAACCCCGACCGGCGAGGTGGAATCGGGGATCTCGTTGCCGATCGACCACATGATCACGGCCGGGCAGTTCTTCGCCGCTTCGATCATCTCGGTCAGGTCGGCGTCGCTGTGCTCGTCGAAGAAGCGGTGGTAGTCGTGGTCGGTCTTGCCGGTGCGCCAGCAGTCGAACGCCTCGACCTGCAGCAGCACCCCCTCCCGCTCGGCCGCGCGCAGCAGCTGCGGCGAGGGCGGGTTGTGCGAGGTGCGGACCGCGTTGACGCCCATGCTCCGCATGATCCGGAGTTGCCGGACGATCGCGTCGTAGCTGGTGGCGGCACCGAGCGCGCCGAGGTCGTGGTGCAGGTTGACGCCCTGGAGCTTCATCGGCTCGCCGTTGAGCGAGAACCCGCGCTCGGGGTCGAAGGCGAACCAGCGGATGCCGAACGGGGTGCCGGTGCTGTCCACCGCGCTTCCGCCTGCGGACAACGAGACCTCGGCCGTGTGCAGCGCCGGGGACGCCACCGACCACAGCTGCGGATCGTCCACCCGGAGGTCGAGGCCGAAGGTGCGCGGTTGAGGTGCGAGGTCGACCGGTGTGGTGGCGCGGGCGACCTCGGCGCCCTCGGGGTCGCGCAGCACCACGGTCAGTTCCGCTCGCGTCGCACCGCTTTCGGCGACGGCGGTGGTGTCGACGTGCACGGTGGCGCGGCCGGGCAGCGACTCGGCGAGACCCGGTGTGGTGACGGTGATGCCGTGCCGCACCACGTGCACCGGATCGGTGACGACCAGGTGCACGTCGCGGTAGATGCCGCTGCCGGAGTACCAGCGGCTGCTGGGGATCTGGTTGCGCGCCTTGACCAGCAGCTCGTTCTCGCCGCCGTCGGTGCGGGTAAGCTCGGTGAGGTCGATCGCGAAACCCGTGTAACCGTACGGATGAGCACCGACCCGCTGGCCGTTGAAGATGGTCTCGGAGTCCATGTACACGCCGTCGAACTCGACGGAGATCTTCTTGCCGGCGGTCTCCGGCGGCAGCGCGAACGTCTTGCGGTACCAGCCGAGCCCGCCGGGCAGGAATCCCGTGCCGCCGGTGGTGAACTCGTCGTCGACGGGGTCGAGCTCGATGCTCCAGTCGTGCGGCAGCTCGACAGCGCGCCAGGACGGGTCGTCCGGCGCGGGTGCCTGCGCGTCTTCGCCCGTGGTGTTGAGCAGCGAGAACCGCCAGTCACCGCCGAAGTCGACGCTGCGCTGCGAGCCGGGTTCCGCGACCGCGCGCGGTGCTCCGCCGAGCACCACGGGCGCGGTGGTCGCGGCTGCTGCCAGCGCAATCATCTGCCGTCGAGTGAGCACGAAATCAAACGTCATCGAACGCCCCTCATGTTGATTTCACCCGCTGATTCAACACGACCGAACGGGATGTTTCGCCCTCGGAACAGCGATGTCAACGCGGCCGATCGGGTGCTCGCGACCGGAAAATCGGTGGCGGAACCGCGGTCTCCGGTGACATGGTTCTCGCGTGGTTGTGGACCATTTCGGCGAGGACGTCGCGGCGGAGCACGACTCCGACGAGACCGGCATGTTCTCCCCCGCGGTACTCGGGCCCGCGGTGGAGTTCCTCGCCGAGCTCGCCGGTGCCGATGCCGCGCTGGAGCTCGGCATCGGCACCGGACGAGTGGCCCTGCCGCTGAGCGCGCGCGGCGTCCCGGTGCACGGCATCGACCTGTCGGAGGCGATGCTGGCGCGCCTGCGCGCGAAACCGGGAAGCGAGCGGATCGGCGTCACCACAGGCGATTTCGCGCGCGCCAGGGCTCCCGGCGAGTTCGGCCTGGTGTACCTGGTGTTCAACACGATCAACAACCTCACCACGCAGGACGAGCAGGTCGACTGCTTCCGCAACGCCGCGCGGCACCTGACACCGGGCGGGCACTTCGTGATCGAGGTCGGCGTGCCGGCCCTGCAGAAGCTGCCGTTCGGCGAGACCCACGTGCCCTTCGACTTCGGCGCCGGCCACGTCGGCGTCGACGAGTACGACGTGGTGGACCAAGGCCTGATCTCGCACCACTTCTGGAAGCGCGACGGCCGGTGGAACCTCGATTCGATGCCGTTCCGCTACGTCTGGCCCTCCGAGCTCGACCTGATGGCCCGGCTGGCGGGGATGCGCTTGGTCGAGCGCTGGGAGGATTGGGAGCGCAGCCCTTTCACCAGCACCAGCGGCGAGCACGTCTCGGTGTGGCGCAAGGAGTCGGGGTGAAAATCATTGGGACTGCCGCGATCGGCTATTAATAGTCTACAGTGGATGATCGACGGCACGCCTCGGCTCTGGTAGGAAGCGCGCATGCGCTTCTACGCCGAACGCCCGATCCGCTTGGCAGCACAGGTGTTGTTCGACGCCCTCGCGATCGCCTGGGTCGCCGGGTTCTGCTGGCTCGCCGGGCTCGCGAAGTCCGCGGTGCTGGAGTTGCAGGCACCCGGGCATCACATGATCGAGGCGGGCGGCGAACTCCGGAGCACCTTCGCCGACGCGGCCGGCACCGCCTCAGGAGTCCCGTTCGTCGGCGACGACCTCGCCGGCGCGCTGGGACGCGGCGGATCGGCCGGGGACGTGCTCGTCGACGCGGGCGTGCGGCTGCTGGAGGCGGTCGGGCTGGCGGCCACCGGCGTCGCGGTCGTGATCGTGGCGTTCTCGCTGATCCCGGTGCTGGCGGTGTGGTTGCCGCGCCGGGTCCGCTACGCCCGCGCGGCCGGGCAGGCCGTGGCGATGCGCGCCCACGGCGTCGACCTGCTGGCGCTGCGCGCGCTGACCGAGCTGCCGCACCGCAGGCTCACGCGGATCGGCACCGAACCTGCGGCGGCGTGGCGCGCGGGCGACACCGAGGTCATCGCGCAGCTGGCCGGGATGCGGCTGGCCTCGCTGGGGTTGCGCGTCAGCTGACCGCGCCGGAGCGGTCCACGAGACCGAGCCGCAGGTGTTCGCTGTGGTAGACCGCCTCGTCGAGCAGCTGGGCGACGTGGTTGTCGTAGAGGCTGTAGACGATGCTGCGCCCCGAGCGGGCGCCGACGACCAGGCCGAGGTTGCGCAGCAGCCGCAGCTGGTGGGACACCGCGGACTGCTCCATGCCGACGGCTTCGGCGAGCTCGGTGACCGGGCGCGGCCCCTGCCGCAGCTCGGTGAGGATCAGCAGCCGGCTCGGCGTGGCCAACGCCTGCAGCGTGTTCGCCACGTGCGCGGCCGACTCCGCGTCGAGCCTGGTCGCCTCCCGATCCACTCCGTGTCCCATGCGCTGCAGTCTAGACCCGCATTTGCATGAACGCATGTTCATGTGTTCTGCTGTGCGGGTCTAGCTCAGCTCTGCGGAGGTTTCACCGTGGCCACGTCCACCACTGCTCCCCCACGCCTCGCGCCACCAGCGCGGACGCGGCTGTTCGCGCTGCCCGAGATGCGCTGGGCAGCCGCCGCGCTCGGCCTGTTCCTGGCCGGGCTCGGCCTGCAGCTGGCCGGTGCCCCGGCGTGGTCCTGGTGGGCGCTGTACCTGGCCTGCTACGTCACCGGCGGGTGGGAACCGGGGCTGGCCGGGCTGCAGGCGCTGCGGGAGAAGACCCTCGACGTCGACCTGCTGATGGTGCTGGCCGCGATCGGGGCGGCCTCCATCGGCGAGATCACCGACGGCGCGCTGCTCATCGTCATCTTCGCCACCTCGGGCGCGCTGGAGGCGCTGGCCACCGCACGCACCGAGGACTCCGTGCGCGGCCTGCTGAACCTCGCCCCCGACACCGCCACGGTCGTCACCGCCGACGGCGTCGAGCAAGTGCGCCCGGCCGCCGAGCTGGAGGTCGGCGACGAGGTGCTGATCAGGCCCGGCGAGCGCGTTCCCGCCGACGGCACGGTGCTGTCCGGTGCCAGCGACGTCGACCAGGCGACCATCACCGGTGAGCCGCTGCCGGTGGACGTCTCGGCCGGATCCGAGGTGTTCGCGGGCACCCTCAACGGCACCGGCTCGCTGCGCGTGTGGGTGGGCCGCCGCGCGGAGAACTCGGTCGTCGCGCGCATCGCGGCGCTGGTCGAGGAGGCCGGGCAGACGAAGGCGCGCACCCAGCTGTTCATCGAGAAGGTCGAGCAGCGGTACTCGATCGGCATGGTCGCCGCGACCGTGGCGCTGTTCACGATTCCCCTGCTGTTCGGCTCCGACCTGCGCGAATCGCTGCTGCGGGCGATGACGTTCATGATCGTCGCCTCGCCGTGCGCGGTGGTGCTGGCGACGATGCCGCCGCT
Organism: Saccharopolyspora terrae; assembly: GCF_004348435.1. Classification (NCBI taxonomy): domain Bacteria; kingdom Bacillati; phylum Actinomycetota; class Actinomycetes; order Pseudonocardiales; family Pseudonocardiaceae; genus Saccharopolyspora; species Saccharopolyspora terrae. The sequence continues at coordinate 25,104 of NZ_SMKS01000018.1, forward strand.
GCTGGCCGCGATCGCCAACGCCGGCCGCCACGGCGTGCTGGTCAAGTCCGCGGTGGTGATGGAGCGGCTGGGCACGACCACGAAGGTCGCCTTCGACAAGACCGGCACGCTCACCCGCGGAACCCCGGAGGTCGCCGAGGTCCGGGTGCTCCGCGACGCGTGGAGCCGCGACGAGCTGCTGCGCGTGGCCGCCGCAGCGGAGCGCCCCAGCGAGCACCCGCTGGCCACCGCCGTGGTGCGCGCCGCCGAACGGGAGGAGCTGTCGCTGCCGCCGACCGACGAATTCGCCGCGCTGCCCGGTCGCGGAGTCACCGCCCGGGTCGAGGGCCACCGCGTCGAGATCGGTGCCGCCCCTGCGGAGTTCGAGGTGCAGCCGGGGCACACGCCGGTGCTCGTGCGGCGCGACGGTGAGCCGATCGGGCTGCTGGCGATCACCGACCAGCCCCGTCCGGAGGCCCCCGAGGCCGTGTCGGCCACGCGCCAACTGACCAGCGAGCCGGTCCTGCTCACCGGCGACACCGCGGCCGGAGCGGGCGAGCTCGCCGCGCACGTCGGCATCAGCGACGTGCGGGCCGGGCTGCTCCCGGAGCAGAAGCTCGACGAGGTCGACGGGATGCAGTCGGCAGGTCACCGGGTGGCGTTCGTCGGCGACGGCATCAACGACGCCCCCGCCATGGCCACCGCCCACGCCGGGATCGCCATGGGCGGCGCTGCCTCCGATCTCACCCTGCAGACCGCCGACACGATCATCGTCCGCGACGACCTCAACGCGATCCCGGCGGTCATCGACCTCTCCCGGCGAGCCCGTCGCGTCGTCACCGCCAACCTGGTCATCGCGGGCACGTTCATCGCGGTCCTCGCCACCTGGGACCTCGTCGGCCACCTCCCCCTCCCCCTCGGCGTGGCGGGCCACGAGGGCTCCACCGTCCTGGTCGCCCTCAACGGCCTGCGCCTCCTCCGCAAGAAGGCCTGGAAAACCCGGTAACCCCACCGACGACCGGCCCCAGAGCACCCGGGCACCCAACCCACCGAAACCCGAACCCCAGAAGCGATCAGCCCCACCGGCCCCGCCCGGATTGCCGCAGCAATCAGGCACCCGAATACCGCCGCAATCCGACGCTCCCGGGTTGGCCCACGGTTCCCCCACCGTCGACCAACCCGGGAGCGTCGGGCTCTCGGCCCCAGCGGTCCCGTCCCGTCCCGAGCCGGGTTTCCCGATTTCAGTGGAAACCCTCCGTCGGATTTCAGTGGAAATCGGAACCCGGATTTCCACTGGAATCCGGGAGGTCGGGTGACCACCACGCGTCTGGACGGTCCCACCCAACCTGCCCCCGGGACGCGGGACGTGGTTAGCGCCGTGGTCCGGTGGTGTGGGCGGGGATAGCGGGTCCTCGGTGTCGACGGCCCCGGATTACTGCCGTTTCGGGATCCGGATTACTGCCGTATTCAGGGGACGGATTACCGCCGTATTCAGGAACCCGATTACCGCCGTATTCCGGGACCGGATTACGGCCGTGGTCCGGGTGGATCGCTGGGGTGGTCGGGGCCATCGCTCGGTGGAGGTTGGTGTGCGCGAGTCGGGTGGGGTGATCGTCGGGGTGGGTGGATAGCCTCGGCGCGTGCCGCCCAAGACTCGTTCTCCCCGTCCTGCGTTCCGCTGCGCCGATTGCGGCCATGAGGTCGCCAAGTGGGTCGGTCGGTGCCCCGGGTGCCAGGCGTGGGGAACCATCGAGGAGGCCGCGCCCGCCCGGCCTGCGCTGGCGAAGGTCTCGGCCGGTGCGCCGAGCACCCCGGCGCGGCCGATCGCCGAGGTCGACCTGGACTCGGCGCGGTCGGTGTCGACCGGCATCGGCGAGCTGGACCGGGTGCTGGGCGGCGGGATCGTGCCCGGAGCCGTCGTGCTGCTCGCCGGAGAGCCGGGTGTGGGGAAGAGCACACTTCTGCTGGAGGTCGCGCACCGGTGGGCCTCCGGGTCCTCTCCCGGCGCGTCCCTGTACGTCACCGGCGAGGAATCAGCGGGCCAGGTCCGGCTCCGCGCCGAGCGGACCGACTCGGTGCACCCCGAGCTGTTCCTGGGCGCCGAGAGCGACCTGTCGGCCGTGCTGGGGCACGTCGACGCGGTCGAGCCCGGCCTGCTGATCGTCGACTCGGTGCAGACCGTCCAGTCACCCGACGCCGACGGCAGCCCCGGCGGCGTGACGCAGGTGCGCGCGGTGACCACGGCGCTGGTGGCGCTGGCCAAGGAGCGCGGGCTCCCGGTCGTGCTGGTCGGGCACGTCACCAAGGACGGCGCGGTCGCCGGGCCTCGCGTGCTGGAGCACCTGGTGGACGTGGTGCTGCAGTTCGAGGGCGACCGGCACTCCTCGCTGCGGATGCTGCGCGGTGTGAAGAACCGGTTCGGCCCGTCGGACGAGGTCGGCTGCTTCGAGCAGCGCGACGACGGCATCGCCGAGGTGCTGGACCCGTCGGGTCTGTTCATCAACCGGCAAGAAGCGGCCGTGGACGGGACGGCGGTGACCGTCATGGTCGAGGGCAAGCGCCCGCTGCTGGTGGAGATCCAGGCGCTGCTGATGAAGACCGAGATGGCCATGCCGCGCCGGTCGGTGAGCGGGCTGGACTCGGCGCGGGTGTCGATGATGCTGGCGGTGCTGGGCAAGCACGGGCACATCCCGACCGGCTCGCACGACGTGTTCGCCGCGACGGTCGGCGGCACCAAGATCGGTGAGCCGGCCGCCGATCTGGCGATCGCGATGGCCGTCGCGTCCTCCCAGACGGGACGGCCGCTGCCGCCGAACCTGGTGGTGATCGGCGAGGTCGGGCTCGCGGGTGAGATCCGCCGGGTCAACGGCGTGGGACGGCGCTTGGCGGAGGCCGCGCGGCTCGGGTTCGACCGCGCGCTGGTGCCGCCGGATCCGGGTCCGCTGCCCAAGGGCATCAAGGTCACCGAGGTCGCGACCATCAAGGACGCCCTGAAGCTGGTCCGCCGCCGCAAGCAGGACTCGGACTAGGGAACCACCCGGAACGGCGTGGGCGCGCTGGCGATCGAGGTGAGCCGGGCGACCGCCAGGTAGTCGCCGGGCGGCACCCGTTCCTGGCGGGCGGCGCAGCCCGGAGCCGAGGTCAGGCCCTGCCACAGCACGTCGTTGCGAACGGGTTCGCCGGGTTCGAGCACCGGCCGCTCGTTGGTCGATTCCGCGTAGCAGTCGTTGCTGGACCACACGTGGCGTCCGGCCGGGGTGGTCACCTCGATCTCGCGGAGCATCCGGTTGAGGTCGCGCACGCAGGGGCGAGGACCGGTGTTGGTGACGACGACGGCGAGCCCGATGCGCTCGCCCGCCCGGAACGCCGGCTGCCCGACTTCGGAGGCCACCCGCAGGATCTGGTCCGGGCACGCTTCCGGCCCGTGATCGGCGGCCACCGCCACGGGCTGCTCCGGCGGTCTGGCCACGTGCTGCTGGGTGGTGGCGGACGGTTCACCGGTACCGGTGATCAGGGCGACGACGCCCCATCCGAGCAGTGCCACGACCAATGCGGAGACGGAGATCGCCACGGCGCGGCGACGCCAGTACACCGCGGGAGGCAACGGACCGTTCGGATCAAGCACGAACCGACCGTAACCCGCCGACTACGCTGAATGGGCCTCTCGGTGATCGCCCGATGGGGCGTATCCGCTGCTGCGGAACGTGATCAACGGGCTTCTTTCGGGCGATCACCGACCGCCTGGCAGTATCTGAAGACGCCATGAACACTCCCACCACCGGAGCCGACACCCGGCTCGACCTCGACGCCCTGGCCGACTGGTTCACCGCCACCGCCCGCCCGCTGCCCTGGCGCGCCGCGGGCGTGACGGGTTGGGGCGTGCTGGTCAGCGAGACGATGCTGCAGCAGACGCCGGTCAACCGCGTGCAGCCGATCTGGGATGAGTGGATGCGCCGCTGGCCGCGTCCCTCCGACCTCGCCGCCGAATCGCAGGGCGAGGTGCTGCGCGCGTGGGGCAAGCTCGGCTACCCGCGTCGCGCGCTGCGCCTGCACGAGGCCGCCGGACGGATCGCCGCCGAGCACGACGACGTGGTGCCCTCCGATGTGGACACCCTGCTCGCGCTGCCCGGCATCGGCGCCTACACGGCCCGCGCCGTCGCGGCCTTCGCCTACGGCAGGCGCGCTCCGGTCGTCGACACCAACGTCCGCCGGGTCGTGGCCCGCGCGGTGCACGGCGCCGGCGACGCGGGACCGCCGTCGACCAACCGCGACCTCGCCGACGTGGACGCCCTGCTGCCCGCCGAGGACGCGCCCGCGGCGACGCTGTCGGCGGCGTTGATGGAGCTCGGGCAGGTCGTGTGCACGGTCCGCTCGCCGAGCTGCGAGCGGTGCCCGATCGCCGCCGACTGCGCCTGGCAGCACAACGGCCGACCGGCCTACGCGGGCCCGCCGAAGAAGGTGCAGAAGTTCGCGGGCACCGACCGGCAGGTGCGCGGCAGGCTGCTGGACGTGCTGCGCGGTGCGACCGGCCCGGTCACCCGCGATCAGCTCGACGCGGCGTGGAACGAGGCCGGTCAGCGCGATCGCTGCCTGGACTCCCTGCTGGTGGACGGGCTCGTCGAGCAGACCGACGACGGCCGCTTCGCCCTCCCCGGAGAGCGCTGATGGCCGACGCGCTGGTGTTCCACTTCGACGACGAGACCGAGGCGCGGATCCGCGACCTCTGGAAACGCCTCGGCGAAGCCGGAATCCCCGGCGCCGGCGACCGCCCGAGGGTGACGCTCGCCGTCGCGGGCAGCATCCCTCCCCCGGCGCGCAAGGCGCTGCGCGGCGAGCTGGAGCTGCTGTCGATCCCCGATCTGTGGCTGCACACGCTGGGCACGCTGCCCGGTGACGAGCGGATGATGCTGCTGGGCGCGGTCGTCGACACCGAGCTGCTGGCGGTGCACTCGGCCGTGCACGACGTGCTCGCGGGCAAGGTGAAGAACCCGTCGGCCTACTACTTCCCGGGCGCCTGGATCCCCTGCTGCGTGCTCGCCAAGGGCCTCGACACCGATCAGCTGGCCGCCGCCTTCAGCACCCTGCTCCCACCCGAGCCGGTGCGAGCGGCAGTGCGCGAGATCAGCGTGGTCGACACCGGCACCGGAGACGCGGAAACCCTTCTGACGACCGGGTAGCCGTCGGGCAATCGACGAAATCGCTTTGCCTTCACCACCTGAGCAACCCGCACCGCCACGCAAGCCGATCACGATCTTTCCGCTGAAGTTGCCGACCTTGGGTTGAACGGCCACTTTGGACGTGCACGACCTCCACTACCGCAGGAGGAGGGGTCATGTACGTCCTCGGCGCGGGAATCCTCGCGCACGGGATCGCCGCGAAGGGGCCGGAAGGCGTCGTGTTCGCCAACCTGGATCTTCGCGTCGAGCCCGGTTCGCTGACCGTGGTGACCGGGCCGAGCGGTTCCGGGCGCACGTCGCTGCTGCTGGTGCTGTGCGGGCGGCTGCGGATCATCACCGGCGAGCTGGACGTCGACGGGTTCCCGCTGCCGCGCAAGGCCCGCAAGGTGCGCAAGCTGATCCGGCCGGCCCGGCTGCGGCCGGGCTGCGAGCTGGAGCCTCGGCACCGGGTTCGGGAGGCGCTCACCGAGCGCAGGCTCATCAGCGGCACCAACAAGGCCTCCATCGAACTGGGCCTGGAGCTCGTCGGGCTCGACGTGGACCGATCGCTGCTGATCAGCGAGCTGCCCGCGGAGGAGCAGCTGCTGCTCGCCGTCGCCCTCGCCGCCGCCCCGGCGCCCGCCGGGATCGTGGTGGACGACGTCGACGCGGGCCTCACCCAGTCCGGCCGGGCGCGGGTGTGGGCGGCGCTGCACGAGGTCACCCGGATCGGGATGACGGTGATCGCCAGCTCCACCGACCGCCCGCCCGGGGACGTCAACGTGGTGCGCCTGCCCGCGGGCCGTTTCTACGAGCCGACCGCGGAGATCGAGCTGGCGGGAAAGGCCGGCAGGTGAGGGCCGTCCGGCTCGCCTGGCTGGAGTTGCGGCGCTTCCGCGGTCCGCTGCTCCGGCTGGTCCCGCTGGTCCTGATCCTGGTGCCGCTGCTGTACGGGGCGCTGTACCTGTGGTCGAACTGGGACCCCTACGGCAAGCTCAACCGGGTTCCGGTGGCGGTGGTCAACAACGACCGGGCGGTGGACCGCAACGGCGAGCACCTCGACGCGGGCGTGCAGTTCATCAGGCAGCTCAAGGTCAACGACGTCTTCGACTGGCGCTTCGTGCGCGGCACCGAGGCTCGGCGCGGGCTCGCCGAGGGGCACTACTACTTCGTCATCGAGGTCCCGTCCGATTTCAGCGCCAAGCTGGCGGCGGCCGCCGACGGCGACCCGAGGCGGGCGGCGGTGCGGCTGACGAAGAACGACGCCAACGGCTACATCGCCGGGATCATGGCCGACACCGTCAAGACCGAGCTGCAGAACCAGATCAACGCCGCCGCGCACGCCAGCTACGCCCGCGCCCTCTACGGCGAGCTCGGCCACATGCGGGAGAAGCTGCAAGCCGCGTCGGAGGCGTCGAAGCGGCTCGTCGATGGAACCGCGCTGAGCCAGCAGGGCACGGCCGCGCTGACCCGGGGGCTCGGCGGGGTGCGGGACGGCACGAGCCTGGTCTCCAACGGCGTGCGGGACATCTCGCAGGCGACGGGCCAGCTGGACGGGCAGCTCAACAGCATCGCCGACTTCACCGCCGATCAGCTTCCCGGCGCGGTCAACTCGCTGGTCCACGCCAGCGGTGTCGCGGTCAGCGGGCTGACGTCGATCTCCACCGCGACGGGGATGCTGGAGCAGCAGGCGGCCGACGGGCTCTCCGCGGTGGAGCGGCTCGGTTCCGCGCATCCCGAGCTGCGCGGTGATCCGGCCTACCAGCAGGCCCTGGACACCTCCCGCCGACTCGCCGGTGGCGCGGCGGCGGCCGATTCCCGGGCGCGGGAGTCGCTGCGGACCGCGGAGGAGGCCAGCCGCAGGGCGCGGGCGCTGCAGGCCAGCATGGGGCCGCTGCAGGAGCGGGTTCGGTCGATCACCGCGCCGGTGGACACCCTGCACTCCGGGACGACGCAGGTGGCGGCAGGCTCGCAGGGCATCACCGGCGGTCTGAACTCGCTGGTGGCGGGCAGCAACGTGCTGCAGACGGGCGCGGGTCAGCTCAACGACGGCTCGAGGGACCTGCAGAAGATGATCAACGACACGCTGCACCGGATCCCGCCGACCAACCCGACCCAGGTCGCGCGCGCCGCCGAGGTCCTGGGCTCGCCGACCGAGATCCGCACCGCCAACCTCAACCCCGCGCACGTCTACGGACGCGGTCTGGCGCCGTTCTTCTTCGCGATCGCGCTGTGGGTGTTCGGGCTGTTCGCGTACCTGCTGCTCAAGCCGGTGAACCTGCGGGCGCTGGCGGACAGGATCAACCCGTTCTCGATCGCCGTCGCCGGGTTGCTGCCCGCCGCGGCGCTCGGCGTGATCGGCGGTCTGGTGCTGTTCGCGGTGGTCAACTTCGGGCTCGGCCTCGACCCGGTGCACGTGCCCTGGACGCTCGGGATCCTGTCGCTGGCGGCGGTGACGTTCGTGGCCATCGACCACCTGCTGCGCACCGCGCTCGGCGCGATCGGCGACCTGCTGTCGCTGGTGCTGCTGATCGTGCAGCTCACCGCCTGCGGCGGCCTGTACCCGATGGAGACGGCACCGGGCCCGTTCCAGGCGATCCACCCGTTCCTGCCGATGACCTACCTGGTCGACGGGTTGCGGGTGACGATCTCGGGCGGCCTGGCGATGCACCTGTACCGCGACGTCGCGGTGCTGGGCGGCGTGCTGCTGGTGGTGGTGCTGCTGACGACGCTCGTGGTGCACCGGCAGCGCACGTGGACGCTGGGGCGCCTGCACCCGCAGATCGAGCTGTGACGGCGCAGCGGGAGTGAGATCGACCAGACACGGTGCTCGGCGGGAAACGCTCGTAGGGTTGAACCATGGCTGTTGTGAAGATCAATGCGATCGAGGTCCCCGAAGGTGCCGGCCCGGAGCTGGAGAAGCGCTTCGCCTCCCGCCACGGCTCGGTCGACGACGCACCCGGCTTCCTGGGATTCGAGCTGCTGCGCCCGGTCAAGGGCGACGACCGGTACTTCGTCTACACGAAGTGGGAGACCGAGGAGGACTTCCAGAACTGGGCCAACGGCCCGGCCAAGGAAGCCCACGCGGGCGAGCGGAAGAACCCCGTCGCCTCCGGCTCCAGCCTGCTGGAGTTCGAGGTCGTGCTCGGCTCGCACCCGGAGAAGTGAATCAGCCGGCGACGCGCAGGGTCGTGAACACGGCCCTGTGGTCGCTGCCTGGGATGTCGATGACCTCGTAGTCCTCCGCGCGAACGCCACCCGAGGACAGCACGTGGTCGATGGTCACCGGTGGCGCGGTCCAGTCCGCGGGCCACGTCGGCGTCAGACCCGCGCCCACCGCGGCTGCGGCGTCGAGGTAACCGCGGCCGATGAGGTCCTTGAGCCGGGTGTGGTCGAGGGTGGCGTTGAAGTCGCCCGCCATCACCCGCGGCTGCCCGGTCAGCGAGGGCTCGGGCAGCGCGACCAGGTCGCGCGCCCAGACCGTCGCGGTGTCGGCCCCCATCGGGTAGAGCGGGTGGACCGCCACGAACTCCACGTCCCGACCCACCGGCATGTCCACCAGCGCTGACGGTTGCGCCAGCGTCGTCGGAGGCACCAGCGCGAGCTCGCGCAGCGGATAGCGGGAGACGATCCCGGTGCCGTCGGCCTTCGGTCCCGGCTGCACGACCCGGTTCGGCAGCTCCGCGAACAGGCCCGCCCGATCGAGCTCGGCGACCATCTCCGGGGTGAGCTCCTGGAGGCTGAGCACGTCCACCCGCCTGCCCCGGACCTCCTCGACGATCTTGGCGGCGTCGGCGGCGCCGAAGTAGGTGTTGACCGACAGCACCCGCAGCGGCTCGCCCTCAGCGGCCACCTGGTCCGGCAGCACGCGCGGGACGACGGTGTAGATCAGCGCGGCCGTCGCCAGCAGCGCGAAGAGCACGTTCAGCCAGCGCCTCAGCATCAGCCCCAGCAGCACGAGGACCGCCCCGGCGACCACCGCGTACGGCGTCAGCGCGGTCAGCGCCACGGCGTAGCGCTCGACGTCGAGCTCGACGATCGGCAGCGCCGCCCAGCCCAGGAAGCCCAGCGTGAGCAGCGACAGCAGAGCCGTCATGCAGCCACCGCCGGGTTTGCGGGCGATGTCGTCGTCCACCGGCTCGTCGGCCACCTCGTGCGCCGTGCGCGTCATCCCTGCCTCCGTCTGCTCCCCAGCCCCCGGCCATCCGGACGTTCGGCGCCCCCGAATGGTTGCGTCCCAGCCTGCCAAAGATCACCGGACACGCCGAGGAGTGCCACAGGTCACACGCGCTCGGGGCGAAACATCGAAATCCGCTGGAATCATGGAATAAACGGACAAACGACCCCCGGAGTTCGCCCCGCATGGATCTGACGACGACAGCCGCCACGTCCGCCCAGCCCACCGGCTTCACGGCCTGGGTGATCGGGGTGATGGAAACCCTCGGCGGTCCCGGCGCGGGCATGATCATCGCCCTGGAGAACCTCTTCCCGCCGATCCCGTCCGAGCTGATCCTGCCGCTGGCCGGGTTCACCGCGAGCCGCGGCGACATGTCGCTGCTCGGGGCGATCCTGTGGACCACGCTGGGCTCGCTGGTCGGCGCCCTCGCGCTCTACTGGCTCGGCGCGAAGCTGGGCCGGGAGCGGACGCGCGCGATCGCGGCGAAGCTGCCGCTGGTGAAGCTCTCCGACGTCGACAAGACCGAGGCGTGGTTCGCCAAGCACGGCGTGAAGGCCGTGTTCTTCGGCCGGATGATCCCGCTGTTCCGCAGCTTCATCTCGCTGCCCGCCGGGGTCGAGCAGATGCGGCTGAGCACGTTCGCGCTGTTCACGACGCTGGGCAGCCTGGTCTGGAACACGATCTTCGTGCTCGCCGGCTACCTGCTCGGCCAGCACTGGTACCTCGTCGAGCAGTACGCGGGACTGCTGTCCCGGGCCGTGGTGATCACCTCGGTGCTGACCGTCGTGGTGTTCGTGGCCCTGCGGATCCGCAACAACCGCCGGGACCAGGCGATCGCGGAGGCGCCCACGGTCCAGTTCGCCCGCGTCCAGGCCGACCACCCCACCGAGGAGATCCACCGGATCCGCTGATCTGCGCGGGGGCGGTTCTTGGCCCGAACCGCCCGTGATCGATGTCCCTCGTGCCCGGGCAGTTCGGCTCAGAACCGCCCGCTGCCGAGGCCCCGGGCCAGAACGGCGAACGGCCCCCGCACCGAGTGGGTGCGGGGGCCGTTTCGCGTCGGTGGATCAGGACTCGGTGTTGCCGTTGTCCTGCTTGTCCTCGCCGTGGGCGGAGACGCCGACCGGCGGGGCGTCCGGCACCGCGGACGGCTTGGGCTCACCGCGGAAGGTGAAGGTGGCCTTGTCGTCCGGCCCCTCGCCTTCCCAGCCCTCGACGTCGACGATGACGATCTGACCCGGCTCGACCTCGCCGAACAGGATCTTCTCGGACAGCTTGTCCTCGATCTCCCGCTGGATCGTCCGGCGCAGCGGCCGCGCACCCAGCACCGGGTCGAACCCGCGCTTGGCCAGCAGCTTCTTCGCCGTGTCCGTGAGCTCCAGGGCCATGTCCTTGCCCTTGAGCGCCTTCTCCACGCGGTTAGAGAGCAGGTCGACCATCTGGACGATCTCGGTCTCCGTGAGCTGGTGGAAGACGATCACGTCGTCGATCCGGTTGAGGAACTCCGGCCGGAAGTGCTTCTTCATCTCCTCGTTGACCTTGGACTTCATCCGCTCGTAGTTGGACTCAGCGCCCTGACCACTGGAGAAGCCCAGGCCGACGGCCTTGGAGATGTCCTGCGTTCCGAGGTTGGAGGTGAAGATCAGCACCGTGTTCTTGAAGTCCACCGTGCGGCCCTGGCCGTCGGTGAGACGACCGTCCTCCAACACCTGCAGCAGGGTGTTGTAGATCTCCTGGTGGGCCTTCTCGATCTCGTCGAACAGGACCACGGAGAACGGCTTGCGGCGGACCTTCTCGGTGAGCTGGCCGCCCTCCTCGTAGCCGACGTACCCGGGCGGGGCGCCGAACAGCCGCGAGGCGGTGTAGCGGTCGTGGAACTCACCCATGTCGATCTGCACGAGCGCGTCGTCGTCGCCGAAGAGGAACTCCGCGAGCGCCTTGGACAGCTCGGTCTTACCGACACCGGACGGACCGGCGAAGATGAACGAACCGGACGGGCGCTTCGGGTCCTTCAGACCGGCGCGAGTGCGGCGGATCGCCTGGGACACGGCCTTGACCGCGTCGTTCTGGCCGATGATCCGCTTGTGCAGCTCGTCCTCCATGCGGAGCAGACGGGTGGTCTCCTCCTCGGTGAGCTTGAAGACGGGGATGCCGGTCCAGTTGGCCAGCACCTCGGCGATCTGCTCGTCGTCGACCTCCGCGACGACGTCCAGGTCACCGGCCTTCCACTGCTTCTCGCGCTCCTCCTTCTGGCCGAGGAGCTGCTTCTCCTCGTCCCGCAGGCGAGCGGCCCGCTCGAAGTCCTGCGCGTCGATCGCGGACTCCTTCTCGCGACGGACCTCGGCGATCTTCTCGTCGAACTCGCGCAGGTCCGGCGGAGCGGTCATGCGGCGGATGCGCATCCGCGCGCCGGCCTCGTCGATCAGGTCGATCGCCTTGTCCGGCAGGTACCGGTCGTTGATGTAGCGGTCGGCCAGGTTCGCCGCCGACACCAGGGCGCCATCGGTGATCGACACGCGGTGGTGCGCCTCGTAGCGGTCCCGCAGACCCTTGAGGATCTCGACGGTGTGCTCCAGCGACGGCTCGCCGACCTGGATCGGCTGGAAGCGGCGCTCCAGAGCCGGGTCCTTCTCGACGTACTTGCGGTACTCCTCCAGCGTGGTGGCACCGATGGTCTGCAGCTCACCACGGGCCAGCATCGGCTTGAGGATGCTGGCGGCGTCGATCGCGCCCTCGGCGGCACCGGCACCGACCAGCGTGTGGATCTCGTCGATGAACAGGATGATGTCGCCGCGGGTCTTGATCTCCTTGAGCACCTTCTTCAGGCGCTCCTCGAAGTCACCGCGGTAGCGGGAACCGGCGACCAGCGAACCCAGGTCGAGGGTGTAGAGCTGCTTGTCCTTGAGCGTCTCGGGCACCTCGCCCTTGACGACCTGCGAAGCGAGGCCCTCCACGACCGCGGTCTTGCCGACACCGGCTTCGCCGATGAGCACCGGGTTGTTCTTGGTGCGGCGCGAGAGGACCTGCATGATCCGCTCGATCTCCTTGTCCCGGCCGATGACCGGGTCGAGCTTGCCCTCGCGCGCTGCCTGGGTGAGGTTGCGGCCGAACTGGTCCAGCACCAGCGACGACGACGGCGTTCCCTCGCCGCGGCCGCCGGCCTCCGCCGGCTCCTTGCCCTGGTAACCGGACAGCAGCTGCAGCACCTGCTGGCGCACCCGGTTGAGGTCCGCACCGAGCTTGACGAGCACCTGGGCGGCGACGCCCTCGCCCTCGCGGATCAGCCCGAGCAGGATGTGCTCGGTGCCGATGTAGTTGTGGCCGAGCTGCAGCGCCTCCCGCAGCGACAGCTCCAGCACCTTCTTGGCCCGTGGGGTGAACGGGATGTGTCCGCTGGGGGCCTGCTGCCCCTGGCCGATGATCTCCTCGACCTGCTGGCGCACGCCCTCAAGCGCGATACCCAGCGACTCCAGCGCCTTGGCGGCGACACCCTCACCCTCGTGGATCAAGCCCAGGAGAATGTGCTCGGTGCCGATGTAGTTGTGGTTGAGCATCCGGGCCTCTTCTTGGGCCAGGACAACCACCCGCCTCGCGCGGTCGGTGAACCTCTCGAACATTCGCACTCCCTGACTGCTGCGCCGGCGGTCTAGTTCCGGGACACGGCTTTAGCGCTACGCCGCGATCCACGACGGGTTCAGCACTCTTGGGGACCACTGTAGTAGCCAACCCCGGTCGCGGTCCGTGCCCGCTACGCCACATTCTTGCCCGGCACTGTGCCCAACGGCGCGTTGGCCTGCAGGATTCCTGATCTCGGCGCCGTTCCGCTGAGCGCGAACAGCGCGCGTCGGATCGTGACGCACCGTGTTCACGCCTGAGCGCCGGACCCTTCTCCGGCCCGCCGTCCCCCGATCGGGACCACCATGGGAGTACCCGCAACGGGATCGGGAATCACACGGGCCCGGAGGTCGAAGACGTCGGCCAGGAGCTCCTCGGTGAGCACCTCGCCCGGCTCGCCCGACGCGACCACGGCGCCGTCCTTCATCGCGACCAGCCGGTCGGCGTAGCGGGCGGCCAGGTTGAGGTCGTGCAGCACCATCACCACGGTCCGGCCGCTCTCGTCGTGCAGCCTGCCGACCAGCTCCAGCACGTCCACCTGGTGCGAGAGGTCGAGGTAGGTCGTGGGCTCGTCGAGCAGCAGCAGGTCGGTGCCCTGCGCCAGCGCCATGGACAGCCAGGCGCGCTGCCGCTGACCGCCGGAGAGCTCGTCGAGGGTGCGTTCGGCCAGGTCACCGATGCCCGTCATGGCCAGCGCCTCGGCCACCGCCGACTCGTCGTCGCTGGACCACTGCCGGTACCAGGACTGGTGCGGGTGCCGTCCGCGCGCGACCAGGTCGGCGACCGTCAGGCCCTCGGGAGCCGCGGGCGACTGCGGCAGCACGCCGAGGACCCGGGCGACCTCCTTGGTCGACATCTTGTGGATCTTCTTGCCGTCCAGCAGCACCTCGCCGCGCTGCGGCGCCAGCAGGCGGCCCAGGGCGCGCAGCAGCGTCGACTTGCCGCAGCCGTTGGGTCCGATCACCGCCGTGATCGTGCCGCTGGCGACCTCGAAGTCGAGGCCGTCGACGACGACGCGCTCGCCGTAGGCCAGCTTCAGGTCCCGGGCCCGGAGGCGGTCGGTGACCGCCCGGGCCTGGTCCTGCTCGGGGCGGGTAGAGGCGGACGCGGTCATGCTCGGACCTCCCGGTACCGACGGATGAGCAGGTAGATCAGGTACGGGGCGCCCAAGATCGCGGTCACGATGCCGACCGGCAGCTCCAGGGTGCCGAACGCGGTCCGGGCGATCACGTCCGAACCGACCACCAGCGCCGCGCCGAGCACGGCCGAGGTCAGCAGCGGCGGGCGCGAGGTGCGCGAGACCCGCAGCGCGATCTGCGGGGTGGCCAGCGCGACGAACTGGATCGGGCCGGCCGCCGCGGTGGCGATGGAGGCCAGCACCACCGAGGCGAACAGCAGGAAGCCGCGCGCGAGGTCCATCCGCACGCCGAGGCCGCGCACCGTGTCGTCGTCGAACTGCAGCGCGCCCAGCACGTGCGCGCCGACGAGGGCGAGCGGGACCAGCACGGCCAGCGCGATGGCGGTCGGCACCACGTGCTCCCAGCCGCGCGCGTTGAGGCTGCCGGTCAGCCACACCATGGCGCGACCGGCGTCGTTGACGTCGCCGACGGTCAGCAGCCAGTAGACGGCGTTGCCCGCCAGCGCGCTGACACCCACGCCGACCAGCACCAACCGGTAGGAGTCCACCCCTCGCCGATAGGCCAGCAAGTACACGGCGACGCCGGTGACCAGGCCGCCGACCAGCGCCACCACCGGCAGCCCGTAGTCGGACAGCGCACCGGACAGGCTGCCCGCCGTCCCGGCGAAGACGATCACCCCGACGGCCGCGCACCCGGCGCCCCAGGTGATGCCGAGCATGTCCGGGCTGGCCAGCGGGTTGCGCGCCAGCGCCTGCATGATCGCGCCTGCCAGACCCAGCGCGGCACCCACGAGCAGCGCGGTCAGGCCGCGCGGCATCCGCAGCTCCCAGATGATGATCGACTGCGCGCGGTCGCCGCCGCCGAACAGCGTGCTGAGCACCTCGGCCGGGCTGATCTGGTACTCGCCGATCCCGACGTCGAGGACGAACACCGCCAGCAGCACCACGAGCCCGCCGACCAGCGCCAGCAGCGGACGGAGCCGGAACACGCCGGAGAACGGGCCCGCGCGCAGCGGCCGCCGCCCGGTGACCTCCTCGACCGGCCGGTCCTGAACGGTCGCCGTCATAGCCGCACCAACTTCCGGCGTCGCACGAGAGCGATGAAGAACGGGGCGCCGACCATCGCCAGCATCACGCCCACCTGCACCTCGGCCGGCCGGGCGACGATGCGGCCGAGCACGTCGGCCAGCAGCACCAGCGAGGAGCCGAGCAGCGCGGCGAAGGGCAGCAGCCAGCGGTAGTCGGCACCGGTGAAGTAGCGGGCGACGTGCGGCACGACCAGGCCGACGAAGCCGATCGGCCCGCAGATCGCGACGGCCCCGCCGACCAGCACGCTCACCGCGGCGATCCCGGCGCGGCGCGCCCAGACCACCCGGTGGCCCAGCGAGCTGGCCACGTCCTCGCCCAGCGACAGCGCGTTGAGGCTGGTCGCGTTGGCCAGGCCCAGCACGAGCCCGACCACCAGGAAGGGCGCGACCTGCGGCAACACCGAAGGATCGGTGATCGCGATCGAGCCGACCTTCCAGAAGCGGTAGGTGTCCATCGTCTGCTGGTCGGTGAGCACCAGGGCAGAGGTGATCGCGTGCAGCAGCGAGCTGATCGCCATGCCCGCCAGCGCCAGCGTCACCGGAGTGGCGCCGCCGCGGCCCATCGAGCCGATCGCGAACACCGCCAGCGCGCCGATCAGCGAGCCTGCGAAGCCGAACCAGATGAAGCCGAACAGCGTGGTGATGCCGAAGGTGTAGACGGCCAGCACGACGCCGAGCCCCGCGCCCTGGGTGATGCCGAGGATGCCGGGGTCGGCGAGCGGGTTGCGCGTGTGGCCCTGCATCAGCGCACCGGCCAGACCGAGCGCGGCACCGGCCAGCACGCCGGCGACGGTGCGCGGGATCCGCAGCTCCTGGATGATCAGGTCGTTCTCGGTGGCGCCGGGCGCGACCAGGCCGCTCCAGACCTCGGAGAGCGGAATCGTCTTGGCGCCGACCGCGATGCTCAGCACGACGCTGGCCAGCAGCACGAGCAGCAGGATCCCGATGCCGGTGAGGCGGCGGGAGCGTCTGCGCTTCAGGCGCTCACCAGGTGCGACGGACGCGGTTTCCGACGTGGGCGGCTCGGTGAGAGCCTCCGTTCGAGCCACGTCCCACTCCCCTTCGGTGTTCACCCGGACGTTGCCCAGGTTAGGACAACCTAAGCCGCACCGACAGAGCGGGTTCGGATGTTCGCCATCACAGCCGCGAGCGGCGGGAGTTGTTCGACGCCTCGGACGGATAGTTGAAGAGCTGTTGCGGACGTGCCACCCGGGCCGTTATGCCAGCGGTTTTCCGGGGAGAGTTGATCAATCGCGGGGAAACCGCGTAAATGAGTTATCCGAACGCAACAAAAGGCGTTCACCGGGCCCCGACGACCCGGCAAACGCCTCTTGAACGCGAGTTTCAGTTCGCCTGGTGGTACTGCTCCACGATGTCGGCCGGGATACGACCGCGGTCCGACACCTTCAGGCCGCGCTTGCGCGCCCATTCCCGAATGGCCTGGTTCTGCTCGCGGTCCGCACTGGTGGAACCACCAGTGGAACGCGCGGCCGCACCCGGACGCGGACCCGGCTTCTTGCGTCCACCGGCACGCCGCGCGTTGGAGACGTAGTTGGCCAGCGCCTCCCGCAGATCTCCGGCATTGTCGGCGGAAAGGTCGATCTGGTACGACACGCCGTCCAATCCGAACTCAACGGTTTCGTCGGCCTGCCCACCATCCAGATCGTCGACAAGGGTGACAGTGACCTTCTGCGCCATCTTCGAAGTCCTCCCCGAGCAAAAAATTGTGCTTTAGCGGGACAGCAACCATCTGCCGGGAGCGGAAACCCCCTCGCCAGAACGCCAGCCGCACTTGGGCAAGTACGCCAAAAGCCGTCGCCGACACATTCTGGGGTCAGGTTAGCGCAGGGACTCCGATAATGCACTCATCCGGTCCACAAAATTCTGTTGAGCCACCCTGATCGGGTCATTCCGGGCGGACCAACGGGAACAGGATCGTCTCCCGGATACCGAGACCGGTCAACGCCATCAACAACCTGTCGATACCCATTCCCACGCCACCGCTGGGAGGCATTCCGTACTCCAGGGCGCGCAAAAAGTCCTCGTCGACCGGCATGGCCTCGTCATCTCCGGCCGCCGCGAGCAGGGCCTGCTCCTCCAGCCGCTGCCGTTCCACAACCGGATCCACGAGTTCCGAGTAACCGGTCGCCAGCTCGAACCCGCGAACGTAGAGATCCCACTTTTCCGCAACACCCGCCTTCTCGCGGTGCTGACGGGTCAACGGGGAGGTCTCCACCGGGAAGTCGCGGACGAAGGTGGGAGCCGTCAAATGGTCACCGACGGTGTGCTCCCACAGCTCTTCCACCAGCTTGCCGTGACCCATCTTCGGATCGACCAGCACACCGAGCGCGTCCGCGTGCTTGCGCAGCGCTTCCACCGGAGTTTCCGGGGTCACCTCGGATTCCAGCGCTTCCGACAACGACTCGTACATCGTCAGCGTCGCCCACTCACCGGAGAGGTCGTACTCGGTTCCGTCGAACCACGTGACGACCTGAGAACCGGAGACCCGTTCCGCCGCTTCCTGGATGAGCGACCTGGTCAGATCGGCCATGTCGTTGTAATCGGCGTAGGCCTGGTAGAACTCCAGCATTGCGAACTCGGGCGAGTGGGAAGAATCACTGCCTTCGTTCCGGAAGTTTCGGTTGATCTCGAAAACCTTCTCGATCCCACCGACAACGCAGCGCTTCAGATACAACTCCGGCGCGATGCGCAGGAACAGGTCGATGTCGAAGGCGTTGGAATGCGTGGTGAACGGGCGAGCGGCGGCACCGCCCTGCAACGTCTGCAGCATCGGGGTTTCCACCTCGATGTATCCGCGCTGTTCGAAGGAATCACGCAGCGAGCGCTGCACCGCGGCCCGGGTGCGCACGGTTTCCGCGGCCTGCTTGCGCACGATCAGGTCGACGTAGCGCTGGCGGACTCGCATTTCCTCGCCGAGTTCCTTGTGCATGACCGGAAGCGGACGAAGCGACTTCGCCGCCATCCGCCATTCATCGGCCATCACCGAAAGTTCACCGCGCCGGGAGGTGATGACCTCACCGTGCACGAAGACGTGGTCGCCGAGGTCCACTTCGCCCTTCCAGGACGTCAGCGACTCCTCACCGACCTGCTTGAGGCTCAGCATCGCCTGCAGTTCGGTCCCGTCGCCGGCGCGCAGCGTGGCGAAGCAGAGCTTGCCGGTGTTGCGCAGGAACATCACGCGGCCTGCCACGCCGACCTGCTCGCCGGTCGCGGTGTCCGGCTCCAGGCCCTCGTGGGCGGAGCGGATTTCGGCCAGCCCGTGCGTGATGGGCAGCGTCACCGGGTACGGGTCGACTCCGGCGTCGAGCAGGCGCTCCCGCTTCTCCCGCCGGATCCGCATCTGTTCCGGCAGGTCTTCGACGCCGTCAGCGCTTGCCGGGGGATTGGAAGTGTCCTGGTCAGTCACGCGAAACAGGGTACGTAGTGGTGTGCTTTCTGTTTCCGGCGGCCTGCTTAGCGGTGCGGGTGGGGGTACCTGGGCGGCTCCGTGGACTCCGCGCGCCACTCCTTGAGTATTCGAATACGCGGCGTCGCGGCGTGCTCGCCACGAAGCCGCCCAGAACCCCCGGCGGTGCAGGCTGCTCAGGTGGGGCAAGGAGAAAGCGACTTCGTCGCTTGCCTGACGGTGGGGTCAGCGGAAGTTGCGGTCGTAGACGAGGCGCAGGCCCAGGAGGGTGAGGTCCGGGACGTGGTGGGTGATCGTCGTGGATTCGGAGAAGACCAGCGGGGCCAGGCCCCCGGTGGCCAGCACCGTGGTGGGGCCTCCGTGGGTGGCTTCGAGTTCATCCACGATTCGGCGGACGAGTCCGTCGACTTGCCCCGCGAATCCGAAAAGAATTCCGGATTGAAGGCATTCAACGGTGTTCTTTCCGATGACCGAGCGCGGCCGGACCAACTCCACCTTGCGCAGCTGCGCCGCCCGCGAGGCCAAGGCGTCGAGCGAGATCTCCACGCCGGGTGCGAAGGCGCCACCGAGGAATTCGCCCTTGGCGGAGATGACGTCGATGTTCGTCGAGGTGCCGAAGTCCACGACCACGCAGTTCGTGGCGTGCAGGTGGTGCGCGGCCAAGGTGTTGATCACCCGGTCCGCGCCGACCTCCTTCGGGTTGTCCACGAGCAGCGGAACGCCCGTGCGCACGCCCGGCTCGACCACCACGCGCGGCACGTCGGTCCAGTAGCGCTCCAGCATCACCCGCAGCTCGCGCAGCAGCGCCGGAACCGTGGACAGCGCGGCGATGCCGGTGATCCGCTCGGCGTAGTCCCCGATGAGGCCCCGCATGGTCAGCGCCATCTCGTCGGCCGTCATCCGGGGCTCGGTGCGCATCCGCCAGTCCCGGACCAGCGTCGCGGCGAGATCCGGCGGGTCATCGACGTCGTCGTAGAGCCCGAGGACGATGTTGGTGTTCCCGACGTCAATGGCCAGCAGCACGAGCGATCCCTTCACAACAACACACGTCAGGCAAGCGCCGGAGGTGCTTTCTCCTCACCCCACCTGAGCAACCGGCACCGCGGCGGGTTCTCCGACGTCGTCTGGTGAGGACAGCCGTAGCGCCGCGTATCCGTTCATACTCAAGTCTCGGATCCCGGAGCCAGACGGCGTCTGAGGTTCCGCCACCCGCACCGCTGAGCAGAACAACCACGGACTCTTGATCAGTTCTCCGGCTGCTGGAGCAGGGCGTCGAGCTTGGCGGCGTCATCGGTCTCCGCGTCGGCTTGGGAAGAAAGAAGACCGGACCCCTCCGGCGCATGACCGGGATTGACCCCGAGCTCAACCGGCTTGTTGTCGGCGTCGACGAAGATCACCTTGGGCTTGAAGTTGCGGGCTTCGAGCTCGTCCATCACGCCGTAGGCGATGAGGATGACGATGTCACCGGGCTCGATCAGGTGCGCGGCGGCACCGTTGATCCCGATCACCCCGGAACCCCGCTCGCCGGTGATCACGTAGGTCTCCAGCCGGGCGCCGTTGGTGACGTCGACGATCGCGACCTGCTCCCCCTCGAGCAGGTCCGCGGCCTCCATCAGGTCCTTGTCGACAGTCACCGAGCCGACGTAGTGCAGGTCTGCCTGGGTGACGGTGGCCCGGTGGATCTTGGACTTCAACATCGTGCGGAACATCGCTGACCTCCTAGGGGCCGGTTCACTCGCCGAGCAGGACCATCGCGTTGTCGATCAGCCTGGTGGCGCCGACCTTCGCCGCCACCAGCAGTCGTGCTTCACCCGAGGCCGGAGCCGGGCCCAGCTCGGGATCCCGCAGCTCCAGGTAGTCCGGCTGCACCAGGGGCTCGGTGGCCAGCACCTCGTGCGCGGCCTTGAGCACCGCTTCCGGGCCGCCGACGGCAGCGTGCGCACCCGCGGTCAGCGACGCCGAGATCGCCAGGGCGGCACGCCGCTGGTCGGAGTCCAGGTAGACGTTGCGGCTGGACAGGGCCAGGCCGTCGGACTCGCGGACGGTGGGGATGCCCTGGATCTGGGAGTCCAGGTCGAACTGCCGCGCCATCTTCCGGATCAGGACCAGCTGCTGGTAGTCCTTCTCGCCGAAGAACGCCAGGTCAGGGCGCACGATGTTGAGCAGCTTGAGCACCACGGTCAGCATCCCGTCGAAGTGCCCCTTGCGGGTCGCGCCCTCCAGCTCCTCGCCCAGCGGCCCGGCGTGCACCGACAGCTCGCGTCCGCCGCCGTACATCGCGTCCACGGTCGGCGCGAAGACCAGGCCCACGCCGGCCTCGCGGCACGCCTCGACGTCGGCGTCGAAGGTGCGCGGGTAGCGGTCGAAGTCCTCGTTCGGGCCGAACTGGAGCGGGTTGACGAAGATCGACACCACCACGACGGCGTTGATGTCCTGCTTCGCCCGCTTGATCAGCTCCAGGTGACCGCGGTGCAGCGCGCCCATCGTGGGCACCAGGTGCACCCTGCGGCCGGTCGCCCGCAGGGCGCGGGTGACGCGCGCGAGCTCCGCCGGGTCGGCGTGCACGGTCAGCTCACCGCGCTGGTAGCCGGGGTTGTTGGTCATCGTCGACTCCATGTCTCCGCCGCGAAGATCGCGGATCAAGCCTGTTCCTCGTCGAGAGCCTCGTGCACGCGCGCGGCGACGTCCCCGCGCAGCAGGCCGCTCCGCTCGGCCCGGACCGCCGTGCGGCGGGCCAGTTCCCGGTAGCCGGGAACGACGTCCGGGTCGGCGTCGGACAGCGCGCGCAGGTGCCCGCGCACGGTTCCCGAATCGCCGCGCACCACCGGACCCGTGTAGGCCCGGTCGCCGAGGCGCAGCGCGTTGTCCAGCGACGCCGACAGCAGCGGCGCCATCACCCGGCCCGGGACCTCCACCCCGGCGTCGCGAAGCAGCTGCTGGCACTCGTTGACCAGCGTGATCAGGTGGTTCGCGCCGTGGGTGAGGGCCGCGTGGTACAGCGGGCGGGCCTCTTCGGGCAGGCGCACCGGCTCCATGCCCAGCTCGATCGCGATGCTCTCCGCGACGCTCCAGCCGGTGAGCTCGTTGGCGGTGATGACCATGCAGGCGTCGGACAGGCGCTGGACGTCCTCGGCGCGGCCGGTGAAGGTCATCGCGGGGTGCATGGCCATCGGCAACGCGCCGATGGCGGCGGCCGGCTCCAGCGCGGTCACGCCCTGCGAGCCCGAGGTGTGCATGATCAGCTGCGAGCCGTGCAGCGCGTCGGCGGTGACCAGGCCCTGCACCATGCCCGGGATCGCGTCGTCCGGGATCGCCAGGACCAGCAGCTCGGCCTTGCCCGCGACCGCGTCCGGCGGCTCGACCGGCACACCGGGCAGCAGCTCCTCCGCGCGACGCAGCGAGGCGTCCGAGACGGCGGAGACCGCGACGACCTCGTGCCCGACCCGCTGCAGTGCGGCGCCCAGCACGGCACCCACCCGACCAGCGGAGATCACTCCAACGCGCAGCCGTGGGCCCGTGGGTTCAGCAGACATCGCCACGTGTTCCCTCCAATACCGTTCCAGTCCCGCTACCGGGTACCAGACAGCGCCGCGAGAGTAGCCCCAACACCCGGGGCCCGGGCTACTCCACGACCGTCAAAGGTGGCGAGAACCACGCGAACGAGCCCGCTCACCCGCGCGGCTTCGGGACTCGGCGGGTCAGCTCGTCGATGTTGATCCTCGCGGTCTGGATGGCTTCCTGGCGCCCTGCGGCCGAGCGGCGGGCCTGCTTGAGGTCGGCGATCAGCTTCTCCCGGCGGGCGCGGCGGGCGGCGCTGGTGGTGCGGCCCGCCTCCGAGCGGTGCTGCAGGAACGCCAGCTCGGTGACCGCGATCTGGTAGTCGCGCACCGACTTCGCGGCCTGGCTCCCCGCGTGCCGCTTGACCTTGCGCAGCCAGCCCTGCCTGCCGGTCAGGCTCGCCAGCAGGTCGATCTCACTGCGCGCGACGAGCCCTGCCCGCTCCAGCTTCGGCAGCTGCGCGATGACGATGCGCTGCTCCCGCTTGCGCTGCCACACGATCAGCGCGAACGTGCCGAGGAAGACCGGCACCATGATCAAGAAGTAGACGTTGATGAAACCGGCCCCGCCGAGGAACGTCGCCGAGTTCCACACCGCGTGCAGCAGCACCGCCACCAGGTAGCCGGCGATCAGCCAGCCCAGCTGCTTGAACCGGGTGCGAGCGCCCCACGCGAAACCGACGGCGATGCCGAACATCGCGGTGAACAGCGGGTGCGAGAACGGCGCCAGCACCCCGCGCAGCACGAACAGCGCCACGACCGCTCCCCCGGTCACGCCGCCGTCGGCGAAGGCCTTGCCGAAGTACAGGATGTTCTCGGTGAAGGCGAAACCGGCGGCGGTCAGCGACGCGTAGACGATGCCGTCGACCAGACCGTTGAACTCGGCGCGGCGGCGCATCCACAGGCCCACCACGAACACGGCCTTGGCGGCCTCCTCCACCAGCGGCCCGATCACCGCGGTCAGGAAGAACTTGTGATCGGCCTGGCCCAGCAACAGGTTCGCCACCGACTGCGAGGTGTTGTTGAGCAGCAGCGAGCAGGCCGTCGCACCACCCGCGCCCCACAGGAACGCGCCGACCATCAGCATCGGCGGCTCGGGCTCCCAGCGGTCGATCCAGACCGTCGCGGCCACCACGACACCGACCGGCAGCAACGCGGCGACGGCGCCGAACACGGCGGGCAGCGCACCGACCTTGGACGTCGTGATCCCCAGCATGATCAGCCCGATCATCCCGAGCAGGATCAAGCCGGCGATCGGCCAGCCGACGGCGTGGTGCTTGCGGCTCTGCAACCGGCGCGCGCGGGAGACGTCAGCGACCGGCTCCGCGTGATCATGACTCGACACGCCCCAGACCCTAGAGAACCCGATCCGCGACTGACCGAATGGTTCTGCTTTTGTTCCCCTGACCGTTGTCCGCCGGGGAACTCACGAGCGGCGACGGCGGCGGGGCTGGCCGTCGGCGCTGCCGCCGTACGCGGCGAGGAGGTCGTTGACCGACGTGCCCGCGGTGTGCGCGCCCGCCGGATCGGGGCTCGGCTTCTCGTAGGCCGTGCGATCCGGGCGCTGCGGCCCCGGGCGGCTCGGGAAGGCCTGGGACATCTGCGGTTTCGGGGCCTGCGGCTTCGGCTGCTCGAGCGGGACCTCGCCGGACAGCCGGGCCATCACGTCCGTCTTGGCCGCGGCCGGAGCCGGCGCGGGCTGCTGCTGGACCGGCTGCTGGATCGGCTTCGGCCGCTGCGGGCGGTGCTGGACGAGCTGCGTCTCGCCCTGGGGGCGCTCGCCCAGCGAGCGCACCCGAGTGGACTCGGCGCGCAGCGCGACCCGCTCGAAGAGCACGTCACCGCCGATCACCTGCTCCAACGTCGTCCGCAACCTCGCCAGTTCGGCCTGCAACGCGCGGATCTGACCGTCGGACTCCTCCGACGCCTGGCGCCGGGCCTCCGCCTGGGCTTCCAGCTCGTACTCGCGCCGCGCGGCGATCTCGCGCTCCAGCTCCAGCTCGTAGATCCGCTGCCGATCGGCGGCGGCCTGCTCGCTCTCCAGGACCCGGTGCCGCAACCGCGCCACCGCGAACGCGCCCAGCAGCGCGGCCCACAGCGCGGCGATCAACCCGAGGCGGAGCATCCGGGCGTCGTTGCTGAGGACCAGCAGCGACGTGGCAGCCGCCGCGAGCACGAGCGCACCGCCCCACAGGAGGGTGGATCGCCCGTTGCCGGGGTCGGTCTCGGTAGTGCCGCGCTCGGACATGGCGCCCACCGTACAAGGCGGTTATCAGTTCGAGATCTGAAGGTGTGCCGAACCGTTCGCACATTGCTCGCAGCAGCGGAACGGTGACTGCTCCGAACAGCCCATCGGGTGGGCAGTTTCACTCGTCCTCGTGAGGATCATCCGGCTCATCGGGATTGCGCAGGCAGTGCTCCAGCCACAGTCCCGCGCCGATCAGCGCCCCGGCGCTGACCAACCCGACGACGGCGGCGAAGGTGTCCGACCGCGCGGCGTCCACCGAGCTCATCATCGGCAGCAGGTGCGCCAGGAGTCCGATCCAGACACCGGCCATGATCGCCCCGGCCAGCGACGACGCCTTCGCCAGCGCCACGGCCCGCGCCGCGGTCAGCGCCTCGACCGGCTCGACCCCGGGCTTGCGCTGCACGCGAGGCCGCAACACCGCCGCCAGCACCACGTCCACCGCGGCGATCAGCAACAGCGTCGCCCCCGCCAGCAGCGGCAGCGGCGGCAGCTCCCCGTACATCAGCTGGCAGAGCAGGAAGATCACCACGGCCGCCACCAACCCCGCGGCCACCAACTGCCCGGGCTTGGTGAACGTCATCTGCTCAGTGCTTCGCGGAGACACCCCACCAGCATCCCACCTCCCCCAACCCGGCGTTCGCCTCCCCAGGACCCGGATTCAGTGGAAGTCGGAACCCGATTTCCACTGAAACCAGGGACCGAACTTCCGCTGAAGCCGGGGACCGAACTTCCACTGAAATCGGGGGTCGGACGCCCACGGAGACCGGCGACCGGACTTCCACTGAAATCGGGGACCGGATTTCCATTGAAATCTGGGACTGCACGTGGGGGCAGGACGGTGGGCTGTGGTCGGGCCTCTGTGGAGCGGGCGTGGTGCTGCGGGAGGGGCGTCCCTAGTGGAGGGTGAGGTCCTCTCTCAGGTGGACGTCGTTGCGGTCCGAGTCCGGGAGGGCGGCGAGGAGGTCGGACACGGGGCCGTGGCCTGGGAGGTGGGCTTCCGGGTCCAGCGCGAGCCAAGGGATGAGGACCGTGGCTCGGGCGGGGGTTCCCGGGTGCGGGAGCAGGAGGTCCGGGTGGTCGCTGCGGACCTCGTCGACCACGACCACGTCGACGTCGAGGGTGCGCGGGCCCCAGCGCTGCTCCCGGATGCGTTCGGCCTGCTGCTCCAGGGCCTGGGCCCGGCGGAGCCAGCCCCACTCGTCGACGTCCGGGGACTCGACGATGAGGACCGCGTTGAGGAAGTCCGGCTGATCGGTGACGCCCCACGGCGCGGTCTCGTAGACCGGCGAGGCCGCGACCAGCTCGTCGGCGAAGCCCTCGACGGCCAGCCGCAGGTAGCGCAGCCGGTCACCGAGGTTCGACCCGAGGGACAGGACCGCTCGGCTCACGCCGGCACCACGGTGCCGCGGCCGCCGCGGCGCGAGCGGCGGATCGTGACCGCGACGTCGGCGAAGGACAGCGGGATCGGCGCGTGCGGTTTGTGCAGCGTGACCTCGACGGCGTAGGTGCGCTCGTCCTTCATCACCTCGTCGGCGATCTCGGCGGCCACCGTCTCGATCAGGTCGCGCGGCTCGCCGCCGACGATCCCGGCGGCCATCTCGGCGAGCTCGCCGTAGTGCAGCGTCTTGGTGAGGTCGTCGGTCGCCGCGGCGTCGCCCAGGTCGAGCCAGACGGTGATGTCGACCAGGAAGTCCTGGCCGTCCCGCTTCTCGTGGTCGAACACGCCGTGGTTGCCGCGGACCTGCAGGCCCGTCAACGCGATCCGGTCAGCCAACGCACTCGCCTCCGCTCCGCCAAGCGGCGGTCACCGCCACCGCGTCCAGCGAGCGCCGCACGTCGTGCACCCGCACACCCCACGCTCCCCTGTCGGCGGACAGCGCCGAGACCACGGCCGTGGCCGTCTCGCGGCCTTCCGGCGGGCGCGGCGTGCCGTCGTCATCGGCCAGCAGCGCGCCCAGGAACCGCTTGCGGGAAGCGCCCACCAGGACCGGGAAGCCCACGTCGACGAGGCCTTCGAGGTTCTGCAGCAGCTGCCAGTCGTGCCTGCCGGTCTTGGCGAAGCCCAAGCCCGGGTCCAGCACGATCGCCTCCTCGGCGACACCCGCGCGCACCGCCACGTCGACCTGGCGCAGCAGCTCCTCGCGCACGTCGGCGACCACGTCGCCGTACTCGGCGAGGGCGTTCATGTTCTTGCTGTGACCCCGCCAGTGCATCAGCACCCACGGCAGCCCGGTGTCGGCTGCGACGTGGGCCATCTCCGGATCGGCGAGGCCGCCGGAGACGTCATTGATCACCGCGGCACCCGCTCCCGCGGTCGCCTCGGCGACCTTGGCGCGCGTGGTGTCCACGCTGACCGGCACGCCCGCCGCGACCAGCTCGCGCACGACGGGCAGCACCCGCTCGATCTCGGTGGCGGCGTCCACGCGCTCCGAACCGGGCCGGGTGGACTCACCGCCCACGTCGATGATGTCCGCGCCCAGCCGGTGCATCTCCACGCCGTGCGCCACCGCCGCCGCGCGGTCCAGGTAGCGCCCGCCGTCGGAGAACGAGTCGGGCGTGACGTTGAGGATGCCCATCACCGCGCAGCGCGCCGGGTTCGGCAGCTTCGGGTGCATCAACGCCCCCTGATCAGCGACAACGCCTCGGAGCGAGACGAAGCCGAACTGCGGAAGATGCCGCGCACCGCCGACGTCGTGGTCGTAGAACCGGCCTTGCGCACCCCGCGCATGCCCATGCACAGGTGCTCGGCGTCGATCACCACGATCACGCCGCGCGGCTCCAGCCTGCGCACCAGGGCGTCGGCGACCTGCGAGGTCAGCCGCTCCTGCACCTGCGGGCGCTTGGCGTAGAGGTCGACCAGGCGGGCCAGCTTGGACAGCCCGGTCACCCGGCCCTGCGAGTTGGGGATGTAGCCGATGTGCGCGGTGCCGTGGAACGGCAGCAGGTGGTGCTCGCACTGCGAGTACACCGGGATGTCGCGCACCAGGACGAGCTCTTCGTGGGCCTCGTCGAAGGTCTTGTCCAAGACCTCGTCCGGATCGGTGTAGAGCCCCGCGAACAGTTCCTGGTAGGCGCGGGCGACGCGCTGCGGCGTCTCCCTCAGGCCGTCGCGCTCGGGGTCCTCACCGGCTGCGATGAGCAGTTCCCGGATCGCGGCCTCGGCGCGCGCCTGGTCGAACTGTGGAAGGTGGGAAGAGCCGTCGGGGCGGGAGTCCCCCGCCCCGATCGGCTCGTCGACCGCACTGGTCACTGTTGCTTTCCTCCACTGGCTTTGGCAGCGCCCTGGCGGGCGCTGCGCCCGCCAGTATCAGCGGCCGTTGTTGCCGCTGCCGTTCTCCCTGCCCGAGTCCTGGCCCTCGGGCCGCTCGGACTGCGATTCACCCTGCTGCTCGGACGACTGCTGACCGCCGCGCTCCCAGGAGGGCGTCCAGTTGTAGTTCGAACCGGACGGGTTGGTCGCCGGGGTCCATCCAGGTGGTGCACCGTAGTTCGGCGGCACCGCGGAGGGAACCTGCTGACCCGACTGCGGCTGCTGGATCTGCACCGT
Source organism: Saccharopolyspora terrae (assembly GCF_004348435.1). Lineage (NCBI taxonomy): Bacteria > Bacillati > Actinomycetota > Actinomycetes > Pseudonocardiales > Pseudonocardiaceae > Saccharopolyspora > Saccharopolyspora terrae. Next base: position 53,036 of record NZ_SMKS01000018.1, read on the forward strand.
GCCCTGGTTGGCGCCCGCGCCCGCCGGGGTCTGCTCCTGAGCCGGAGCGGGGGTCCCGTTCTGGGCGTTCTGCGAGGGTGCCGGGGTCGGCTCCTCCACGACCGGGGGCCACGGCTCGCCGCGCTCCTTGGCCAGCTCACCGGGGGTCTTGATCGGCGGCTTCTCCGACGGGGTGCGCCCGCCGAAGTCGTTGAACGCGGTGATCCGCGGCCGCTTCTCGACCCGGGAGAAGATCCGCTCCAGATCCTTGCGGTTGAGCGTCTCCTTGTCGATGAGCTCCAGCACGAGTTCGTCGAGCACGTCGCGGTAGGTGCTGAGCACCTCCCACGCCTCGGTGTGCGCGGCCTCGATCAGCCGGCGCACCTCCTCGTCGATCTCGTGCGCGACCTCCAGCGAGTAGTTCGGCTGCTGGCCGGCGGTGCGACCCAGGAACGGGTCGCCCTCCTCCTTGCCGTACTTGACCGCGCCCAGCCGGGCGGTCATGCCGTACTCGGTGACCATCGCGCGGGCGATCTTGGTCGCCTGCTCGATGTCGCTGGAGGCGCCGGTGGTCGGCTCGTGGAAGATCAGCTCCTCGGCCGAGCGGCCACCGAGCGCGAACACCAGGCGACCGATCATCTCCGAGCGGGTCATCATGTCCTTGTCGTCCTCGGGGACGACGAGCGCGTGACCACCGGTGCGGCCGCGCGGCAGGATCGTGAGCTTGTAGACCGGCTCCAGGTCGGGCATCGCCCACGCGGCCAGGGCGTGTCCGCCCTCGTGGTAGGCGGTGATCTTCTTGTCCCGCTCCGAGATGATCTTGCTCTTGCGGCGCGGACCGCCGACGACGCGGTCCACCGCCTCTTCCATCGCGGCGGCGTTGATCAGCTGGCCGTTCTCGCGGGCGGTGAGCAGCGCGGCCTCGTTGACCACGTTCTCCAGGTCCGCACCGGAGAAGCCGACCGTGCGCTTGGCGAGTCCGTCCATGTCGACGTCCTGGGCCAGCGGCTTGCCCTTGGAGTGCACGCCCAGGATGGCCTTGCGGCCCCGCAGGTCCGGTGCCGAGACCGGGATCTGCCGGTCGAAGCGGCCGGGACGCAGCAGCGCCGGGTCCAGGATGTCCGGGCGGTTGGTGGCGGCGATCAGGATGATGCCGCCGCGCGAGTCGAAGCCGTCCATCTCGACGAGGAGCTGGTTCAGCGTCTGCTCGCGCTCGTCGTGACCCCCGCCGAGGCCGGCGCCGCGCTGGCGGCCGACCGCGTCGATCTCGTCGACGAAGATGATGCACGGCGCGTTCTGCTTGGCCTGCTCGAACAGGTCGCGGACGCGGGAGGCACCGACACCGACGAACATCTCGACGAAGTCCGAACCGGAGATCGAGTAGAACGGCACCCCGGCCTCACCTGCGACCGCGCGGGCCAGCAGCGTCTTACCGGTACCGGGCGGGCCGTAGAGCAGCACGCCCTTGGGGATCTTCGCCCCCAGGGCCTGGTAGCGGCCCGGGTTCTGCAGGAAGTCCTTGATCTCGTGCAGTTCTTCGACGGCCTCATCGGCGCCGGCGACGTCGCCGAACAGCGTCTTGGGCATGTCCTTGGTGAGTTGCTTGGCCTTGGACTTGCCGAAGTTCAGGACGCGGTTCCCGCCGCCCTGCACGTTGTTCATCATCCACATCAGCAGCAGCACGAGCAGGCCGATGGGGACGAGGTAGAAGAGCATCTGCACCCAGAACGAATCCTGGGTGACCTTGGTGTTCCAGGTGGGCACCTGGGAGTTGCGAATCTCGCCGACCACCTGCTCGGTGGCGCCGGCGGGGTAGTTCGCGATCAGCTGGTTGCTGCCCTGGAAGTTCTGGCCGTCGTTGAGGGTCAGCCGGACCCGCTGCTCCTTGTCCTCGATGGTCGCTTCTTTGACCTTGCCCTGGGCGATCTGTTCCAGGGCCTGCGAGGTGGAGACTTCGCGGTAGGCACGAGTCTCGTCGAAGAGCACGCTGAACGCGTAGATCAACAGAAACGCTGTCAGGATCCACAGCAGCGGGTTGCGGAGCAGGCGCTTTCGGTCCATTCACTTGCGGCCGACGGGCGGCCTCGACCCTCCCTGACTGTTACTTCGGGTGACGGCCCCGATGCGGACACCCCGCCGTCAACCCCTTCAGACCAGCGTACCGGCCGATGCGCGGGCACGACCATGCCGCGCCCAGCACAGGGCGCCCAGCCTACTAGGATCGCCCCGCCCGAAGCGGGCGGGACGATCGAAATCCCCGCCTCACACGCCTGAGGTGTAGACCTTGGGGTCGAGCGTTCCGATATAAGGCAGATCACGATAGCGCTCTGCGTAGTCGAGACCGTAGCCCACGACGAACTCGTTCGGGATGTCGAAACCGACGTAGCGCACGGGCACGTCCACCTGCACGGCGTCGGGCTTGCGCAGCAGCGTGCAGACCTCCAGCGACGCGGGGTTGCGCGACCGCAGGTTCTTGAGCAGCCAGGACAGGGTCAGGCCGGAGTCGATGATGTCCTCGACGATCAGCACGTTCTTGCCCGCGATGTCGCGGTCGAGGTCCTTGAGAATGCGCACCACGCCGGACGAGGAAGTCGACGAGCCGTACGAGCTGACCGCCATGAACTCCAGCTGCGCGGGCTGCGGCAGCGCGCGGGCGAAGTCGGTCATGAACATCACCGCGCCCTTGAGCACTCCGACCAGCAGCAGATCACCGCCACGCTGGTAGTCCTCGTCGACCTGCTTGGCCAGCTCCGCGACCTTGTCCTTGATCTGCTGCTCGGTGATGAGCACAGAAGCGATATCGCCGTCGTACACGGCTCGGCTTCCCCTCTTGTCGGATCAACAATTCCCCAAGCCGGAGACCCGCCCCGACGATCGTGCCGGTGCACCCTCAGCCATTCGGCGGCTTGCGGTCCGCCGTCTCCACCCGCAGCCTGCCATGCGCCCGGCGCAGCACAAAGTCGCCCGGCAGCGCAGGGCCGCCTTGACCCCGCCACTCGGCGATGAGCGCGTCGGCGGAGCGCAGGTGCGCATCAGTCATTTCGGGCACCCCCTCGGATCGGAGCCAGTCCCGCAGCACGCGCCGCCGGACCGCTGCCGGGACCAGCCGCAACCTCTCGCAATCCAGGCCGTGATCGGCGCGGACGCGGGAGAGCTCGGCCGCGGCGACGGCCTCCAGCGCGTCGGAGTCCTCCCGCAGCTGGCGGGCGGTGCGGGCCAGCGCCTCCGCGACCCCGCCCTGCAACGCGTCTTCCAGCAGCGGCAGCACCTCTGTGCGCAACCGCACACGGGTGAAGCGGGCATCGGCGTTGTGCGGGTCGTGCCAGGGTTCGAGGCCCTGAGCCCGGCAGGCGGCCTCGGTGCTCGTCCGGCGGACGTCGAGGAACGGGCGGGCCCACGGCGGGTCCAGCGGACGCATCCCGGCGATCGAGCGCGGTCCGGAACCGCGGCCGAGCCCCAGCAGCACCGTTTCCGCCTGGTCGTCGAGGGTGTGGCCGAGCAGCACCAGCGAATCGCTCGGGCGCTCGGCCCGCAGCGCCGCGTAGCGCGCCTTGCGCGCCGCCGCCTCCAGACCGCCCATGCCGTCCACGTCGACCTCCACGACCTGCGCGGGAAGACCGAGTCCGGCCAGCTGTTCCACGGCCCGCTCGGCGACCACGTCGGAGCCCACCTGCAGGCCGTGGTCCACCACGATCGCCTGCGCGCTCGCCCCGATCCGGCGCGAGACGTGCGCCACCGCGGCCGCCAAGGCCAGCGAATCCGCTCCGCCGGAGCAGGCCACCACCAGCGGCGCGCCCTTGAACGGAGCCGCCTCCGCGGATTCCAGCAGCCGCCGCACGGCGGTCCGGGTCTCGCTCACAACGGGCTCAGGCGGCATCCTCCGATTCTCCCCACCCGGCCCGGATCCGCGCGGGAGGCCCGTCAGCCGTGGACCCGGCGGATCCAGGTGTCCGGGGCGGTGATCTCCGCCCTGGTCGGGAGGTTGTCCGGGTGCGCCCAGACGGCGTTGAAGTCGGCCATGCCGATCCGGCCCACGACGTGGTCGGTGAACGCTGCGCCCTGGGCGTACTGGCGGATCTTGGCGTCCACGCCGAGCAGGCTGCGCAGGATGCGGTCGAGCAGGCCACCACCGTTGCGGCGGTCGGTGAAGCGCTGGCGGATGGTGCCGACGCTGGGCACGACCTGCGGCCCGACGGCGTCCATGACGTGGTCGGCGTGGCCCTCCAGCAGCGTGGATATCGCGATGATCCGGTCCAGCGCGGCGCGCTGCTCCGGTGATTGCAGGAGTTCGAGGACGCCGAGCATCCCCGGGCTGGATTCGGCGCGGCGAGCCGTGCGGGCCTCGCGCACCACGTTCGGCAGCCTGGTCAGCAGCTCGGCGGAACCGCCCTCCATCTGCGAGAGGAGCTGTCCGAGGCTCGCCGCGAAGTGCTCGCGCAGCCACGGCACGGCGTTGAACTGCACCCGGTGCGTCGACTCGTGCAGGCACACCCACATCAGGAAGTCGTCCGCCGGCACGCCCAGCGACTGCTGCGCGGCCACGATGTTCGGCGCCACCAGCAGCAACCGCCCGCGCTGGCCCTCGACGCGGGACTCGCCGTAGGGGTCGAACTGGCCGAGCACCTTGCCGCCCAAGTAGGCCAGCACCACCCCGGCCTGCACGCCCGCGCTGCGCGCGCTGATCTCGCCCAGCAGCTCGCCACCGCGCGGCGGCACCGAGTCCGCGGCCGACAGCGCGGCCCCGGTCAGCTCGGCCAGGCCGAAGGCGGCACCGCGCACCCAGTCCGGCCGGTCCACCACGTCGCCTTCGGCGATCGGCAGGTCCAGCCCCAGGCCGGTCGTCTCGCGGACGTGCGTCTCGGCGTCGACGCTGAAGCGCCGCAGCGAGCGGACAGCCCGCCCCGCTTCGGCTCGCGGGACCTCCGGCCCCGGCTTCATCAACCGGACGGCGGTGCCCACGGCGACGTTCCAGTCCAGCGCCCGAGGAGCCTCGGCGGACGACGGCAGGGTGGCGGGTCGGGCGTTCACATCACCGACCGTACTTCCAAAATGGCCGGTGGTCACCTTGCGGAACTGGTCAGGTACCGGAAGGTGAGTGGACTTCTCCCTGAACAGGCGCGGCGCGCGGTCGACGACCTAGCGGCAGCCGCAGCCGCGCAGGGTCTCCACCAGCTCGTCGAGAGCCGGGCGGGCAGGTCCCGCCAGGGTTCCGTTGGACATCATCGCGAAGACCAGAAGTCGACCGTCCTGGGTGACCACGGACCCGGCCAGGCTGTTCGCCCCGTCGAGCGTGCCGGTCTTGGCGCGCACCCATCCCTGGCCGGGAGTGCCCTGGTACCGGTCGACGAGACTGCCGCTGCCGCCCGCGATGGGCATGCCCGGGAGCAGGTCGCGCAGCTTCGCCGAGGACTCCGGCAGCACGCCGTCCGGTCCGGCCGGTGCGGTCGCCCTGAGCATCAGCTGCCCCAGCAGCCGCGGCGGGATCCGGTCGTCCAAGGACAGACCGCTGGCGTCGGCCATCGTGGTTCCGCCGATGTCGAAGCCGTTGCGCTGCAGCACCTCGAACACCGCCTTCGTCCCACCGGCGAACGACGGCTCCTTGCCCGTGGCGATGGCGACCTCGCGGGTCAGCGCCTCGGCCAGGAGGTTGTCGGAGTGCAGCAGGACGTTCTCGACCAGCTCGCTCACCGGCGCCGAATGGACCTGACCGAGCACCTCCGCGTTGGCCGGGGCGGTGCCCTGCGCCGCGGTCGCGCCGCCCAGCCGCTTCGCCAGCTCCTGGGCGGCCTGCAGCGCGGGAGTGGAGGTGCGCGGGCTGTAGTCCTCCTTCGGATCCGCCCGGCCGCCGTCGAGCATCACCGGCTCCATCGGCGCGTGGAACCCGGCGGCCACGTCCTGCGGCAGCCACCCGGAGGCCGCCGCCGGCCCCCGGTAGCGGCTCGTGTCGACCAGCACCGTGTTCACGTTCCCGCCGGAAGCGGCCTTGACCTGCGCAACCAGGTCGTCCAGCTTCGCCGCGCCCGGGTACACCGACTCCTCGTCACCGGACAGCGAGGACAGCGTCAGGTCGCCGCCGCCGACGAGGACCACCGTGCCCGGCTGGTTCCCGCGCACGACCTTGGTCGTCAGGCGGGCGTCGTGGTCGAGCGTCAGCAGCGCCGCGCTCATCGCCAGCAGCTTCCCGGTCGAGGCCGGCATCAGCGGCTGAGCGGGGTTCTGCTGCCACAGCACGTCGCCGGTGCGGGCGTCCAGGACGACGCCACCGAGCGTGCCCAGCGCCGGGTTGGCCGCCGGACCGGCCAGCGCGGCGCTGATCCCGGACTGCGACGGGACGGGCGCGTTCTGCCCGAGCGGCTTGATCTCGGGGTCGAGCCGGACCGGCGCGGGCGGGTCGGCGATCTGCGCCTTGCTCAGCGCGTCGACCAGCGACGGACCGAAGGCGACACCGGCTCCCAGCAGCACGACCAGGGCGATCGCGATGCCGATCAGCGGGCCGCGTCCCTTGCGGGCCGTCTTCGTCCCGACCGGCTGCTCGTGCGACGGGATGTGCTGCGGCACGGCGCGCGAGGCGAACGGGTCGGTGGTGTCCTCGGGCTGGTACGGCGCCTGCGGCGTCGCGATCCCCGCGAAGTCCTCCGGCCGCGCGTAGGACTGCTGGGCCTGCGGCGGCTGCTGGGCCCGCGGTCCCGGCGCGGGCGGCGCGATGCCGACCGTCGGGTCCGCTTGCGGGACGGCGAGGCCCGCGAAGTCCGAGGCGGAAGCCGTGCGCGCGGCGTCGACGTCGATCCGGTCGATCCACTGCGTCTGCTCGGCCGAGGACTCCGGCGGAGCCGATGCCCGCAGGTCCTCGAGGTCGATGCGGCTGGTCTGCTCGGCGGCGGACTCCGGCGGCTCCTGCTTGCCGCCGGGCTCGGCCAGCGCCTCGTCGAGCGCGGCTCGCGAGATCTGCTGCGTCTTCTCCGCCGGACGCTCCTCCGGCTCGACCGCCGGTGTCGCCTCGGTCACCTCGGCGGGGACCGCGGCGAACATCTGCGTCTGCTCAGCGGGCCACTCGGGCTCCACTTCGGACGACGCGGGCTCCGGCGCTGCCTCGGCCTTCTCGTCCTCGACGGCGTCGGGGGAGGTTTCCTCTTCTTCTTCCTCCTCCTCCGACGAGTCGTCGGCGGGTTCGGGCTCGTCCTCGCCTTGGGAAGCGGAGGTCTCGGTCGACGCTTCCGGTTCGCCCCCGGCCGCCTCGTCCTCCTGCGCCGACTCCTGCTCGGTCGGCTCGTCGGAGGTCTCGTCCTGGGAGGTCTCGTCCTCGTCTTCGGAGACCGCGTCCTCGGTCGTGTCCTCTGCGGTCGTCTCCGAGGACTGGTCCTCGGCGGCCTCGTCCGACGGCTGGTCCCGATCAGTCGTGTCGGACGGCTGCTCCTGAGCGGCCGGTTCCTCGTCCGACTCGTCCTCCGAGGTCTCCTCGGCGGAATCCTCCGCAGGGCCTTCCTGATCAGCGGTTTCGTCCTCGGATTCCGCTGCGGTCGCGGCTTCCTCACCGGTTCCGGCATCGGCGGCCGCGGGCTTGGTGAGCTTCTGCGTCTCGGCGACGGAGCTCGTCACGTCGGCCTTGGCGAGCTTCGCAGTGCTGCCGGCGCCGTTGCCCTCGGCGTCGTCGCCGAAGAGGCTCCCCGCGACCCGGACGGTGGCGGTGGGCGCATCGGCGGATGTGGTCTTGGTCCCAGAATCGGGCGCGCTCGAACCGGTCTTGCCCGCATCGGGTTCGACTTCGTCGCTTCCGGCGGCGTCGCCGACTTCGGTGCTCACCTGGCGCTCCGCCGGGTTGCTTGCGGGCGGGGTGTTCTCCGACGTCTCAGCAGCTCGAACCGGGGACGGCGCAGCGGTGCGCGGCCGGTCATCCTCGCCCGGCGAGGCCGCTTGGACGTCGGTTTCGGACACCTCACCCCGGGTGTTCTGGGGTTCGGGCACGTGCTCCTCCTCGACTGGAGGTCAGACTGCCAGATTGCGAGCTCTCGCACTGCGGTGGGGCCAGGGCGCCGAGCGTGGTCCACACTAGACGTGGTCGCGCGCGCGAGCGTGCGGACTGCATCCGACGCAAGACGAGTGAGGAACCGCGTGGACTTCGACGTCACGATCGAGATCCCCAAGGGGAACCGGAACAAGTACGAGGTGGACCACGAGACGGGCCGTATCCGTCTCGACCGGACGTTGTTCACCGCCACGCAGTACCCGGCCGACTACGGGTTCGTCGACGACACCCTGGGTGAGGACGGCGACCCGTTGGACGCGCTGGTGCTGGTCCAGGAGCCGACCTTCCCGGGTTGCCTGATCAAGTCGCGCGCCATCGGCATGTTCCGCATGCGCGACGAGAAGGGCGGCGACGACAAGGTCATCTGCGTTCCTTCGGACGACCCGCGTCAGGAGCACCTGCAGGACATCCACCACCTGTCCGAGTTCTACAGGCTGGAGATCCAGCACTTCTTCGAGGTGTACAAGGACCTGGAGCCGGGCAAGAGCGTGGAGGGCGCCACGTGGGTCGGCCGTGCCGAGGCACAAGCCGAGATCAAGAAGTCGTACGAGCGCGCCAAGGAAGCCGGCCACTGACGCCGTTCCTGGACAACACCGGAAGACCCTCCTCGCGGACGCGTGGAGGGTCTTTTCGTGTCAGAGGAGTTCTCCACAGCTGTGGACAGTTCTCCCCACCCCTGTGGACAACTGAGGACAACCTGTGGAAGAACGCTCATCGGTGTCGCGTTCTCGCAGGTCGGGGAACGCTCCCCAGGGGTGAGCCGTCGATCCGCCGCAGCAGCACCACGGGGTCGGGCGACGCGTGTTTTCCACAGCCCCGGACGTAGGGCCGTCGCTCCTGCGGTTGGTAGAACCAGTTCATCTCGACCTTCGCGCGCGCCACCGCCCGCCGGCGCACCAGGTGCCGCCGCAGCCACCGCGCCACTCCCACGGCCGCGACTCCCGCCACGGCCACCATCAGCCACGTCATCGCACTCCTTCCTCCGAGGAAGGGATGCCCGTTCGGCGAGATCATGATGACGTCGCGGCCGGAGATCACCCTGATGGCCCTAAATTCAACGGATGTTGATTTCACGTGCGGGGCGGAGTTATCTTCGAGCTGACGCACGAGGGGGTGGTCGCCGTGCCGGTGCTGCGACTCGACGAGGTCCGCGCGGGAACGGGCGAGGTGGTCGGCGGCAAGGCCGCCAACCTCGGCGAGCTGATCGGCGCCGGGTTCCGGGTGCCGCCCGGCTTCGTGATCACCACCGCCGCCTACGAGGAGGTCTGCCGCGTCGCGGACCTGCTCGACGGGCTGCCGGGTTCAGCGCCGAAGATCCGCGACCGGATCACCGCCAGGGCTCTCCCACCGGGACTGGCCACCGCGATCACCGACGCCTACGCCGAGCTCGGCTCGGGACCGGTGGCGGTGCGCTCCTCGGCGACCGCCGAGGACCTGCCCGACGCGAGCTTCGCCGGCCAGCAGGACACCTACCTCAACGTCGTCGGCGCCGAAGCGCTGCTGGACGCGGTCCGCCGCTGCTGGGCCTCGCTGTGGACCGACCGCGCCATCTCCTACCGCGAGGTGAACGGGATCGACCACTCCTCGGTGCGGCTCGCCGTCGTCGTGCAGGAGATGGTCGACGCGAGCGCTGCCGGGGTGCTGTTCACCGCCGACCCCGTCACCGGGAACCGGGCGGACTGCGTGATCGACGCCAACACCGGGCTCGGAGAATCAGTGGTGTCCGGTGCGGTCACCCCGGACCACTTCGTGGTGTCCGGCGACCGGATCACCAAGCGACTCGGCGACAAACCCACCAGCGTGCGCGCGGTCGCGAGCGGCGGGGTGGAGACCGTCGCCCAGGACTCGGCGGCCCCGTCGATCAGCGACGAGCAGGCCCGCGAACTCGCCGAGCTCGGCCGGGAGGTGGCGCGGCACTACGGCACGCCGCAGGACCTGGAGTGGGCGATCGGCGCCGACGGCGTGTGGCTGACCCAGTCGCGGCCGATCACCACGCTGTTCCCGCTGCCCGCCGAAACCGAGGACGGGCTGCGGATGTACCTGTCGGTCAACGTCGCGCAGGGCGTCTACCGGCCGCTGACACCGATGGGCGTGGCGACGCTGGGGCTGCTGGCCACCGGCGTGCTGCGCGAACTCGGCCTGTCCGCACCGGGTGCGCGCCCGGCGCCGTTCCGGCCCGTCGACGGGTGGCTGTTCCTCGACATCACCGGCACCACCGGGAACCGCGTCGGCCGCGCCCTGCTGCCCCGGTTGATGGCGGCCGCGGAGGCGCGCACCGGTCGCGTCTACGAGTCCCTGCTCGACGATCCCCGGCTGCCGCGCAAGCCCGGCGCGACGGCGCGAACGCTGCGCGCGTTCGGGCTCCTCCTCGCGCGCAACCGGATTCCGCTGCTGTTCGCCGGGGTTCTGCGCGATCCCGCACGCGCACGCGCCGAGGCGTTCCGCCGGGTCGACGAGCTCCGCGCCGAACTCGCCTCGCCCGAACCGAGGACCGCGCGAGAACGACTGGACGCGGCCAGGCACGCGCTGCTGCGGAGCACCGCCCCGCGCATGGCGTGGGTGGCTCCCCGGATGATGCCGATCCTGCTGCTCAGCCGACTGCTGCCGAAGCTGGTCCGCGCGACCGAGGCGGAGATCCACGTGGTCCTGTCGGGAATCCCGCACAACGTGACCACCGAGATGGACCTGGAGCTGTGGGCCATCGCGCAGCGCATCGGCCCCGAGGTCGCCGACCTCCCCGCCCGCTACCGGGACCGGGCACTGCCCGCCGACGTGCTCCGCGCGCTCGACGACTTCCTGGCCACGCACGGACATCGCACGGCGGGTGAGATCGACGCAGGCGTGCCGCGCTGGTCGGAGGAACCCGGCCAGGTGCTGGCGCTGGTCGAGAACTACGCGCGCACCGGCGAAGCCGGGCACGACGCGGCGGAGCGCTTCCGGCAACGCGCCGAGGAGGCCGTGGTGCAGGCCAGCGAGATCGTGTCCCGGCTGCCCAACCGGGTGCACGCCGGGCTCGCGAACTTCCTGCTCGACCGGGTCCGCCAGCTGGCGGGGATGCGCGAACTGCCGAAGTACTGCGCCGTGCTCGGAATCGCCGCCGCGCGGACGCACCTTCGGGACATCGGCGACGAGCTCACCTCCGCTGGAAGAATTTCGGATCCGTCGGACGTGTTCTTCCTGGACTACGAGGAACTCTCGGATCTGATCGACGGCTTCGACCACCGCGAGCTGATCACCACCCGGCGGGCGACCCACGAGCGCGAGCTGCGCCGCAAGCACCTGCCCAGGCTGCTGCTCTCCGACGGCACCGAGCCCGAAACCCTGCTGGCCACGACCGGAAGCGGGAACGCGCTGCGCGGCACGTCCGCCTCGGCGGGCACCGTCACCGGGATCGCCAGGGTCGTCCGCGACCCGGCGAACGCCCGGCTCTCCCCGGGCGACGTCCTCGTCGCCCCGTCCACCGACCCGGGCTGGACCCCGCTGTTCCTGACCGCCTCCGGGCTGGTCATGGAGATGGGCGGCCCCAACTCCCACGGCGCCACCGTCGCCCGCGAGTACGGGATCCCCGCGGTGGTCGGGGTTCCCGACGCCACCACGCGCATCACCGACGGCCAGACCATCACCGTCAACGGCTCAGCGGGCGTCGTCGAGCTGTGAAACCCGTTGCCGGGTGGGCATTCGCGCGAAAAGGGCGGTGCGCGCCGGGAAGCGCGCACCGCCCTTTTGGTCACGCCCTCGCCGGGAGGGGTGTGGCGAGGCGTGAATCTGGATGCGTCGGGGGCCTTTCGCCCGGTTCGGCCGGCGGGTAGCGGTTGTGCCGGCTCCTCGACGGACGGTCAGGGTCGGGGATGTCAGTTGCCGAGCTGGGTGGCGGAGCCGAGCGGGCCGTGGGAGACGACGTCGTTGACCTTGTCCAGCGGAGAACCGGTCTTGCCGGTCAGGCCCTGGACGTCGCTGACGACGGGAAGTCCGCCGGCCAGGCCGCTGATCGGGTCGCTCTTGCCGGTCGGCAGCGGAGCGCCACCGAGCTCGGTGTTGCTCTGCGTCACGTTGCTGACCGTGTCGCCGACGACGTTGGTGGGCAGCTGGCCGGGCTTGGTCTGCGGGGTCTGGGTGACCTGGTGCAGCGTGCCGGTCAGGGTGGTGGGCAGGGCGTCGGTGGCACCGCTCTTGCCGACGGGCAGCGCGTCGGCGACCGGCAGGCCACCGAGGACGTCGCTCACCGGGCCGAGGGCGTCGAGACCGGGCAGCCCGCTCTTGCCGACGGGCAGCGCATCGGCGACCGGCAGGCCACCGAGGACGTCGCTCACCGGGCCGAGGGCGTCGAGACCGGGCAGCCCGCTCTTGCCCGCGGGCAGCGTCGAGCCGACCGGGAGCGGGGCCTCGTCGAGCGCGGAGGCCGGGTTGAGGTTGTGGGTGTGGCCGGTGCTGGCGTTCTGCACCGTCTCGACGACCGGCTTGAGCAGGCCCGCGGCGGGGGTGCCGCCGACGACCTGGCTGACCGGGTCGCCGGAGCGGCCGGTGAGGTGCTCTTCGAGCGGAACCACGTCACCGACGGTCTTCTGGGCCGAGGCGAGGGTTCCGGCGGCGTGGAACGCGGTGTTCGCCACGCCGTTGTCGGTGGGCAGCGATGCCGGCAGCTGCGGGGTCTCGGCAGCTGTGGCCGTGGCCGCGAAGCCGACGGCGCCGGCGCCACCGACCAGTACGGCGGCCGCCGCGGTAAAGGTGCGCTTCATCGCAATGCTCCTCTCTGCACAGGCCGAGTCCTGTGCGCCCGGCGGAGATTACGGAAGAAGCACCTGACACTATTCAGCGATCACGTCAGTAGGAAATATCAACAACCAGTGATCGCAATGCGCGGCATTCTTTTCACGATCGAGGGATGGCCCACCGATCTTGATTACTGCATGAGCCCGTCGTTGACTCCCGACGGCAACCGCCGGGCCCGTTCGGCGCGCAAAGCCTCGACGGCTTCGGCGAATTCGGCGTACGCCTCGCGCTCCGAACCGAATCGGCGGTAGCGCCCCACTCGCAGTTCCACGGACTCGTACTCGCGCTCCAGCGCGTCGGCGGTCTCCTGCCAGGAGGCGGCGCGGTCGCGGTGCTTGGTGTAGCCCGCGTACGCCGCGGAGACCGCCACCAGCAGGCTCAGCCCGATGGCGAACCAGCGGATCTCCGGGACCGCGGCGGCGGTCGCGGTCGCCGTGGCGGCGACGATCGATCCGCCGATGACGACGGCCTGCAGCGCGCTGTCCTTCCAGCGGTCGCTGCGCGCCTCGTGCCGGTAGCGCTCGATCAGCTCCGGCAGCTGCGCCCGGTAGCGCCGATGCGCGTCGAGCAGGTCGCCGGTCCCCAGTTCGTCCAGCAGCATGTCGCGGTGCGCGCTTTCGAGCGCGCGCAGGTCGGTGTCCACCGCGCGAACCTTAAAGTGCTGCCGGTAGACGTAGACCGCCGCCACGCCCGCAGACGCGGCGACGATCACGAACGTCACCGCGGCGGGCACCACCGAGGTCGATAACGCCAGCAGCGTGGCCCCCACTGCCGCGAGCAGCAGGTTTCCCGGGACGGCCCACGCGAGCAGCAGACGCTGCACGATGCGCTCCCGGTAGAGCTCCTCGGAGCGCTGGGCGATCCGACGCTCCCAGTCCCCCTGCTGGCGATCCTCGGCGAGCACCCCACCGCCGACGATCCCGGCCGTATCCACTCGCTCCATCACATGTCCTTCCAGCGCGTTAGTGCGATCGAAGTAGCTCCCGGAGTTCCACGACAATCGGCCAGGAGGGTGACTCTCGACTGGTCCTTTAGGTCCATCATCGACTGCGCCGAGTGATCACCGCTGGCCTCGAACGCCGCGAACCTCGCAATACCCGGCAGTGATAACAGTGAGTGGCGCGATGCCGGAGAGTGCTGGGCGGTTCCGGGTCAGGACACTGTGGCAGCGCCGCCGGATCACCGTTCAACCGGGTGGCAGAACGGTGTTCCGGCGGCGCGCCGATGCGCTGGAGCTACGTCAACGGGGTTAACGCGCTGGCCGCTCCCGCTTTTGTTCCGCGGGCCAATCGGTCAGCAACCGCGGCTCTCCGTAGAACGAGACCGGGTCGACCGCTTGGCCTTTGATCTCGATCTGGAAGTGCAGGTGCGGCCCGGTGGATTGACCGCGGTTGCCCATCGCGGCGATGAGATCACCGGATTGCACCTCGTGGCCCACCGGAACGTAGGCCGAATCGATGTGCCCGTAGGTGGAAACGGTGTCGTTGGGATGCGCGATCCTGATCCACAGCCCGTACCCGCTGGCGGGGCCGGAATCGATAACCGTGCCCGCGGACGCGGCCCTGATCGGCGTGCCGACGTCGTTGGCGATGTCGACGCCCTTGTGCATCTCGCCCCACCGCATCCCGAACCCGCTGGTGATCACGCCGCGCGTCGGGGCCAGCCAGGAGGCGGGTCGGCGAGCTGGTGGTCCAGATTCGATCGGGGGCAGGGCCGCGCTGTGCGCGACCGCGCGCACGGCTGGGATATTTTGCTCGGGGTGGGCATCCTGCACAGCGACCGTCGCTGCGGTCGCTCCACCGGCGCAGAGCCCGGCGGTGAGCAGGAAACCGAGAACATCATTGAAGACGGGTCTTTTTCGCAATGCCATTGTGTTTTCACTCCTGGCACCGTCGGCGCACTGCGCCTCCGGCTCGGTGAATCCTGTTGGCATACGCCGGACGAATTCATCCGGCGTCGGGGCAGCCCGAAAAAGATTGGAGCCGAGCACTGCATTCAGCGCATTCCCAAACAATCGATCTCCGGCCCTCGACTTGTGTTCATCGGAAATGGGTGGACCGCCCCGCGCATCCACCACAAGAATCAATTCGAGCACCCAGGGTCCACTGTGGGCGCGATTCCCGGTGAACGGTGCGACACACGTCCCGCCCGGTCCGGGGAGGGGCCACGGAGGGTGCACGGCGGTGAATGAATTTCCGGTTCAGCGCCCGGAACGCCTTACCACCCGACCGAGAGTCACCCGATCAGGTCAAAACCGATGGGCTTTCCGGCGCGTCGACGCGTTCCTAGGCTGGCGAGCAGGTCGAGCACGGGAGGGGTCGAGCATGGACGAGGACCGCATCGAGACGCTGGCGGTGCACGGCGGCGAACGCCGGCCGGGCCCCGAAGGATCGGTGGTGTACCCGATCTACCAGGGCACGGTGTACTCGGTGCCGAGCGGAACCGACTACCACGACCTGCGCTACATCCGGTTGAACTCGACCCCGTCGCAGTCCTACCTGCACGACAAGCTCGCCGCCCTGGAGTGCGCCGAAGCGGGGCTGGCCACCGCGTCCGGGATGGCCGCGATCTCCACCGCGCTGCACAGCGTCCTGCGCAGCGGCGACCACCTGCTGGTCGGCGACTGCCTCTACGGCGGCACGCACGACTTCCTCACCCACCACGCCGCCGACTTCGGCTGGAGCTACACCTTCATCGACCCGCACCGCCCCGACACCTGGGAGGCCGCGCGCACCCCGAGGACCAAGGCGGTGCTGGTCGAGAGCATCACGAACCCGCTGGTCAGGGTCGGCAGGCTGCCCGAGGTCGCGGAGTTCGCGCGGGCGAACGGGCTGGTCAGCCTGATCGACAACACCTTCGCCACACCGGTGAACTTCCGCCCGCTGACCGCCGGTTTCGACCTGGTGCTGCACAGCGCGACGAAGTATCTCAACGGGCACTCCGACATCGTGGCCGGCGCGATCGTCGGAGGCGCCGAGCACGTCGAGCGAGCCCGCACCACCGCCAACCACTTCGGCGGCAGCCTCGACCCGCACGCCGGGTTCCTGCTGGCCAGGGGCTTGAAGACGCTGGCGCTGCGGGTGCGCGCGCAGAACGAGAACGCGCTGCGGCTGGCCGAGTTCCTGGCAGCGCGGCCCGAGATCGAGCAGGTCAACCACCCGGGCCTGGAATCCCACCCCGACCACGCCCGCGCCGCGGAGCTGTTCGACGGCTTCGGCGGCATGCTCAGCATCCGCCCGGCGGGCGGGGTCGCGGCGGCGCAGAAGCTGATCGACGCGCTGCGGCTGCCGTTCGACGCGCCCAGCCTCGGCGGGGTGGAGTCGCTGATCACGCGACCGGCCGCCACCTCCCACGCGGGCATGAGCCCGCAGGACCGACTCGCCCTGGGAGTCACCGACGACCTGATCCGGATCAGCGTCGGCGTGGAGGCCCCCGAAGACCTCATCGACGACTTCGAACGAGCCCTCGCGGCGTCGTGAAAGATCGCTTGATCAGCCCCGCTGGCAAGTTGTCGCAGATGGCGGCTTCGCCCGATGGCGCTGGGTAAGTTCGCTCTCGTGACTCCTCAGCTCGGCGGGGCTTCTGGCCCGTACTACACCGTGGGTGAGGTCGACGATCACGACGAGATCGTCCCGATCATCCCCAGTGACCAACCGTTCGTTCCGCCGACCGCAGTCGAAAGAGAGCTCTGCTCAGCCATCGTCGACGAGGACCCCTGGGCCTACCTGTGCGTGGTGGCCGCGACCGGCGTCTACCACCCGGTGGCGCTGGTGCACGCGCACAGCAACCCGGCGAAGCGGCAGATGGTGACCTCGACGCTGGGCGACGGCCGCATCGCGACCTTCGTCTACACCCAGGACATGCTGCCGCGACCGCATCC
Organism: Saccharopolyspora terrae; assembly: GCF_004348435.1. Taxonomy (NCBI): domain Bacteria; kingdom Bacillati; phylum Actinomycetota; class Actinomycetes; order Pseudonocardiales; family Pseudonocardiaceae; genus Saccharopolyspora; species Saccharopolyspora terrae. Next base: position 69,688 of record NZ_SMKS01000018.1, read on the forward strand.
CTACCTGGTGTACGAGTTCGTCTCGCTGCGCACGCTGTCGGAGATCATCCCGGACGAGGTCGAGGTGCTGGCGGTCAACGCGAACACGCCGTGCGAGCTGTACCTGGAGGTCACCGACGAGGAGCGGGAGCGCTGGCAGGCGGCCCACGAGCGCTTCGGCGCATTGGGTTTCAGCGGCAACCGGCTGGTGACCCGGTTGAGCGGGGGCGCGGAGCCGACCGAGCTGCTGCACGGCCTGGCCTGCGGTGCGCACCTGTGCTTCCTCAACGGCGAGGCGTGGAACAACCTGGACTGGCACGGGCTCGGCTACAGCGGCGAGGTGGAGCGGCTCTCCGAGGGCTGGGGCGTGAAGGTCCGCCAGGACTGGATCAACCTGCAGAACCGGCTGCTCAACTGCGATGTCAGCACCTCGGACTGGGATTTCGTGCTGGGCGCGCGGAACTTCCTGGTCAGCACCGAGGGCCCGCAGGTGGATTCGCAGCGGTGGCGGGAGTGCGTGGACGCCACGATCCGCAACAACATCGCGGCGAACGTCCCGGGCGCGTCGGCCGAGCGCGGCGGGAGCCCGGAGGTGGACTCCTACGCGGACTTCCTGTGCGGGCTGGTCGGCAAGATCATCCGGTACGAGGCGCGGTTCCGCGCCGACGAGCTGCTGCCGCCGAACGGCTACGTGCGCACGGTCGCGGGCTGGGACCTGGGCCGGGCGTCGAAGGTGGCCCGGTGGGGACGCGGGGCCCGGTACGCCACGCAGGCGGAGATGTACGAGGCGCTGGACCTGGTCGGGCAGGAGGTGCGGTCCCGCTACTCGTCGTGGGCGGAGTTCTCGGTCGGCTACATCCTGGGCCGCTGCCTGCACTTCGACGACGAGGCGTTCGGCGCCACCTACACCGACGTGCTGGAGGCGCACCGAGCGCTGCTGACCGAGCACGGCAGCCCGTGGCTCACCGTCCCGTTCCAAACGGAGAGATGAGCTCCGGATCACTCCGCTTCTTCGCGACTCCCCCTGATCGCCCTGACCTGCGACGTTCGTGATCTTGGCGAGAAGTCGCCAATAACAATGCATCTCGAACGCGCTCGTGTTGTCACCTGATCGAGTGGTGTTTGTCTACCATCAGCGGGTCCCGCGATGACCCGGCTGCATTGGACCGACGTTGAGCGAGCAACCGAGTACGAGATCCGGCCACGGGCTCTGGCTTTCCCGCGCCGCCCTGGGGTTCGTCGCCCTCGCCGCGCTCATGGGCTGGGGTGCGAGCTTCGTCGGCCTGCACGCCTACGGCCAAGACCAGATGGTCGGCTTCAGCTACTGGACCGCCTGGCTGATCCCGGCCACCTTCGACGGTGCCGCCTTCGGCGCCACGCTGATCACCTACCGCGCCTCGATCTACGGCCGCAGCGCCGTGCGCGGCCGGCTGCTGATGTGGACCTTCACGGCGATCTCGTCGTGGATCAACTGGATCCACCAGCTCACCCCGGAAGCGCGCATCGTCGCCGCCGGTCTGCCGGTCGCCGCCGTCGCGGTCTTCGACGTCGTGCTCGCCGAGCTGCGCGCGGACTTCGAGGAGCGCCACGGGAAGCGCCGCCTGCGGCTGCGCCCGGGACTGCTCGTGCTGCGCTGGCTGGTCGACCGCGACGGCACCTCCGGCGCCTTCCGCCGCCAGGTCACCGACATCCCGGTCTCGGAGATCGCCGGTCTCGGCAAGCAGGACGAGACCATCCGGCCCGCGGCGATCGCCCCCACTCCCCCGAAGCCCGAACCGGTTCCGGCGGAACGCGCGCCCGCTCCGCCTCGACCGACGCAGGAGCTCCCACCGCAGCCCGCCGAGAGGCGCCCGGAGCCCGAACCGGCCGTGCGGGAACCCGTCGTCCGCGAGTCCGTCGCGCACGAGCCCGCCGTCCGCGACGCCGAGCCGCCGACCGAGGAGCGCGGAACGGCCGCAGCGGAACCGGAGACGACCGAGCGCGACGAAGCGTTCGACGAGAACCGCTCGGAGGGAACGACTTCCACCGAGGAGCACGACGAGCGCCCGAACCTCTCGGAGCAGACGCTCACGCTGCCACCGGTTCCCGCGGACCCGCTCAGCGACGAGGACAAGCGGACCTTCGCGCGCCGCGACTACCGGCTCTCGCTGGAGATCGGCGAGCCGATCACCGGCGCCCAGCTCGGCAACCGCTACGGCTTCTCCGAGCGCTGGGGACGCCGCCAGATCGCCGCGGTCCGGGTCGAGATGGAGCAGGACGAGGACGCCCGCGACCTCGTCGCGGCCCACTGAGCGGTGGCGCTCACGCCCCGGCGGTGAGCGCCTCCACCAGCGCCTTGCGGTGCTGCCGGGTCTGCTTGGGCATGTTCCAGCCCAGAACGCCGACGGCGCGGCCATCGCGGTGGTGCAGCTCGACGAAACGCCGCTCGGCGCGGTCGCCTTCCACCACGGTCACCTCGTCGTCGGGCGAGAGCACCCCGTAGACGTGGATCTTCGCGTCGAACTGGTCGGTCCAGAAGTACGGGACCGGCCGGTAGGCGCGGTCCTCGCCGAGGATGTTGTCGGCGACGGCCATCGCCTGCTCGCTGGCGTTGGTCCGGTTCTCCAGGCGGATGACCCCGAACCCCGGGTGCTCCCACCGCGCCACGTCACCGACGGCGTAGATCCCGTCGGCCGCGCGGCACCGGGAGTCGCAGACCACTCCGCGGTCGAGGCGCAGCCCGCTGCTCTGAAGCCAGCCGGTCACCGGATCAGCGCCGATGGCCACCACCACGACGTCCGCGGGCAGCACCTCGCCACCGGCCAACCGGACCCCGCTGACCTGACCGCCGTCGCCGACCAGGCCGTCGACGGCGGCGCCCAGCCGCAGCCGGACTCCCCGATCGGTGTGCAGTTCTCCCAGCGCGGCAGCGGCTTCCGAGCCGAGCTGGGCGGCCATCGGCGCGGCGAGCGGGCCGGTGAGCGTCACGTCCAGGCCCATCCCGCTCGCGGTCGCGGCGATCTCGCTGCCGAGCACGCCCTCCCCGACCACGACCAGCCGCTTCGCGGCCAGCAGGTCGGCGCGCAGCGCGACGCTGTCGTCGAGCGTGCGCAGCACGTGCACCCCGGCGAGCCCGTCCTGACCGGGCAGCCTGCACGGGCGGACTCCGGTGGCCACCACGACCGAATCGGCACGCAGCTCGCGCCCGGACTCGGTGCGCACGGTGCGGGTGGCGACGTCCAGCGCCACGGCCGGATCGCCCAGCAGGAACTCCGCGTCGAGCTTGTCCAGCGCCTCGGGGCTACGCAGGCTGGTCCGCTCCGCTTCCCACTGCCCCGCCAGCACCTGCTTGGACAGCGGCGGCCGGTCGTAGGGCGGGTGGGATTCGGCGCCCAGCACCGTCATCGATCCGTCGAAACCCTTGCGCCGCAAGGCGTCCGCTGTGGTCAACCCCGCTGCCGCGGCACCCACGACCAGAACTTCGCTCACGTTCGGCGTCCTCTTCCGGCTCACTCGGTGACGGGCGCCAGCCAGAGGCCGGTGAGCGCGTCGATCACGTTCTGGGCGGTTTCTTCCCAGGTCAGGCGGGCTGTTCCCTCGGCGAGGGCGCGTTCCTGCTCGGCCATCATGTGCACCAGCACGTGCCGGGTCATGTCGTTGCGCACGAGCTTGGCGCGCAGCGGGAGGTCCGGCTGGCAGTCGTTGAGGCCGTCCATGACCCGCATCAGCGTCGGCCCGGACATGGCTTCGCCCACGACGAGTTCGCGCAGCGACGGGTCGCTCATCAGCTGGGCGCTGAACCGCGCGAGCGTCGAGCCGCGCAGCGAGGCGTGGTGCTCGACGGTGGGCAGCACCAGGCAGGTCAGCCAGTCGCGCACCTCGCGGGAGTCGCCGATCTCGCCGAGCAGCCGCTCGCGGTTGGCCTCGACGGGTTCGGCGTGCCTGCGCACGATGGCGCGCAGCAGGTCGGACTTGGTCCCGAAGTGGTAGCCCACGGCGGCGTTGTTACCCTGACCTGCGGCTTCGCTGATCTGCCTGTTGGACACGGCGAAGACGCCCTGCTCGGCGAAGAGCCGTTCAGCGACGTCGAGGATGCGCTCCTTGGTGGCACTCGCCCGGGAGGTCGCGGCACTCATGCGCGCCAGCTTAAGTCACGTGACTGATTTTTAGCTACCCAGCAGACTCGCATAGCGCTCCAGGTCGACGTTGCCGCCACTGATGATCACACCGATCCGCTTGCCCTCGAACTCCGGCGCGGCCTCTCGGGCGGCGGCGAACCCGAGGCACCCGGTGGGCTCGACGACGATCTTCAGGTAGGTCGCGAACAGCTTCATCGCCTCGACGAGCTGGGCATCGCTCGCGGTCCGGATGTCGTCGACGTCCCGCCGGATGATCTCGAAGGTGTGCGTGCCGAGGTGCTGCGTCTGCGCCCCGTCGGCGATGGTCCTGGGCGTGTCGATGTGCACGATCTCGCCGCTGCGCAACGACCGGAGCCCGTCGTCGCCGGCCTCCGGCTCGACCCCGTGCAGCAGGCAGTTCGGAGACGAAGCCCTGGTGGCCAAGGCCGTCCCGGACAGCAGTCCTCCCCCGCCGAGCGGCACGAACAAGGCGTCGAGCTCCCCGACGTCCTCGAAGAGCTCCTTGGCGGCGGTCCCCTGCCCGGCGATCACGTCCGGGTGGTCGTAGGGCGGGATGAGCGTCAACCCCTGCTCGCGGGCCAAGGCACCCCCGATCTCCTCGCGATCCTCGGAGTACCGGTCGTAGCGCACGATCTTGCCGCCATAACCGCTGGTGGCGGCCACCTTCGATGCCGGAGCGTCATGCGGCATCACGATCGTCGCGGGCACGCCCAGCAGCTGAGCCGCCAACGAGATCGCCTGGGCGTGGTTCCCGGACGAGTAGGTCACCACCCCCGCCCGGCGCTGCTCCTCCGACAGCTTCGACACGGCGTTGAAGGCCCCGCGGAACTTGAAAGCCCCCATCCGCTGGAAGTTCTCGGCCTTGAAGAAGACCTCCGCACCGAGCTGCTCGTCGATCAACCGAGAGCGCAGCGCGGGAGTCCGGTGGGCGACCCCCTCCAACCGCTCCGCAGCGGCGACGACGTCCTCGAACCCCACAACCATCCCGACCTCCACGGATGCCCCGAGCCCTCCCGGACACCGGGCGGAGCGCCCTCCCACGCCCGGCCGCCACACGATAGCCGTTCGACCACCGGATGCGGATCCGCTCAGCAGCGCCGCTGACCGGCAGGAGAAAACTCGGGGCGTGCGAACAACCTTCGGCGTTGCCGTTGCGTCCTACGGACGAAGACCGTCGCAGGCGCCGGTTCTCACCGGCGGCTGGACTCCGACGCCGCCGGCCACGAGCACGCCGTGACGCGGCCCAGGACTTCGCGATCAACCAGCCGCAGGTCCCGGGCGGAGAACGACCGCAGGTCACTGGGGGTGACCTGCGGTCTTCCCCGTGCGGATCAACGGACCCGGTCGTAGACCACAGCCACGTCGCCGATCTCCCCGGTCTCCTGGCGGACGAGCTTCCACCTCGAAGCCGGGAGGCCGTCCTCGAACAGCCGCTGCCCTCCGCCGGCGATCTCGGGGAAGATCATGAGGTACAACCGGTCGACCAGGTCTGCGGCGAGAAGCGGCTTGATGATGCTCGGGCAGCTGTTGACGAGGATGTCGCCCTCACCGGTGGTCTTGAGCTCTTCGACGACGTCCACCGCCGGGCCGTTGACCACGCGGGTTCGCCCCCACGGTGCTGCCGCCAAGGTCGTCGAGAAGACCACCTTTTCCACGTCCACCAGCCACTTCGCGTACCCGCGATCACGCGGATCGGCGTTGTCGTCGTCAGCGACCGCGGGCCAGTACCCCAGGAACCCCTCGGCGTTGACCCGGCCGAGAACTGCCGTGGTCGCGCCCTCCCAGATGCGCGTGAGCTGGTCCCGCGCGACCTCGCTGGTCACGTACGGGGCGAACGCGCTGAAGTCGTCGGGACCGCCGGGACCGTTGAAACGTCCGTCGAGGGTGAGGGCCAGATTCGCGGTCACCTTGCGGCCGGTCGAGTTGGTCATGTCGCGCTCCTCGCGGTGTCGTCCCTGCCGGTGTGCCCGCTTCCGGGGTCAGGGTCCGGTCCCGCCGGGTGGGGTGCCACATCAGCCTGTGCGGCCACGACCGGTGATCAACGCTCGAATGGGACAGCAACGTTAGCGCAGTGCTCCACGATCCGGGGTGACGTTGCGCGCGAGCGACACGGTTTCCACGCGCCGAAGCTAGCGGGTGCCCGGGCGAGGACGGTGCGAGAAGGAGGAACCGCCCACCTCGGAGTTCGGGAAGTGGCCGATCACCGCAGCTTTCGACCGGAGCGCTGCTGGTCAGGTGGGAGCGCCTGGTTCGGACTGACCGGTGGCCTCGGCGAGTTGATCTTCGAGGGTGACGATGCGGCAGGCCGCGGCCACGGGGGTGCCCTGGTTGATGAGTTCGCGGGCGCGGGCGGCGCGGCGCAGCTGGGCTCGCGAGTAGCGCCGGTGCCCGCCTTGCGAGCGTTGCGGGGTGATCAGCCCGGCGGTTTCCAGGCTGCGCAGGAACGCCTGCGTGACCTCCAGCATGTCCGCGGCCCGCCCCATCGTGTAGGCGGGGTAGTCCTCATCGTCGAATTTCGCGCCCGGCCGATCCTGGCTCACTACTGCTTCTGCTCCCTGTGCGCCTTCGTCGAGGCCCCCGTGCACCAAGGGGCGCAGGGACCCTCGAGGGGAAATCGCTCTGCATGCCGCTCACCGGCAAAACGGAACCCGACAACCGCGGCGGCGGGGACGAACGCGGAATCGACGACCCCTTCTCGCTCGCGTGCCCTTCTCGAATCTTCTCGCGCAAAAGCGTAACAGGACCAAGACATCATATCTACATCGGCGATCGCAGGAATTCGCCTCCACGCCGGCCGGCACCGGGTCAGGATCCGGGGAGGGTGACGAGTCCCCCGCAGGGGCTGGCAGCCATCCAGTCGTCGATGCCGGCCTGCGGATCGGCCAGGCCCAGGTCGGTGAGGCTGCCGATCACCGGCAGCTCCGCGGTGTTGTCGCGTCGCGCCGGCGTCAGGGCGTTCCACCACAGGCGGTGGTTGCTCACCGCAGCCGCCGCGATCAGCGTGCCGCGCCCGTCGTGCTGATCGCGGACCCAGGACAGGGTGTCGCCGGGCACGCAAGCGAGCACGACCAGCCCTCCGGCCTGGGTTTCGGGCAAGGGAGCCAGCGTTGCCCGCAGTCGCTGGTCGTCGAGAGCCTCGAGGATCACCCGGGTGGTGTGGGCGCGGTCGCCGATCCGTTCGTCCAAGGCCTCGCGCACCCACATCCCCTCGCCCAAGGAGTGTTCGGTGTGTTCGCGCACGCCCTGCGGCGGCCACTGGCGCAGCTCGGCCAACAGTCGCTGCTCCAGCTCGGCGCGCGCCTGCGGCAAGGCGCCAGCCGCCACGGTCGTCTTGCCGTCTGCGATGTAGCCGGCCCACCGGCTCGTGACCTCGTCCAGGACGCATCGATACACGACGTGCACCGCCTCCATCTCCAACCCCCTTCCCGCACGCCCCTTTTCTCGCTCTGCCCAGAGCATTTCTCTCGAGTGGGCAGACTTGAAAATCTACTCTCGCGGACACAGAATAGGGGTGCGGAGCCGGAAGGGGAAGAGCCGACGCAAGGGAGGTGAGCGCCGCATTCGCCCGGCTCACCCCGGCTGTGCGGATCCCGGCCGGCAGCGGGCCGGCCGAGGACTGCACAGGCCCGGGGTCTTCTGGTTCGCATTGCTGGCAGAACACGTCGCGTCGTGAGCTGAAGGGAGTGGACTGCGATGACGCTGGCGTTCGACCCGCTGTTCCGTGACCTCAACCGGCTGGCCACCGAGATGCTCGGCTCCAGCCGCGTGCCCCAAGGCATGGCGATGGACGCCTACCGCGCCGGGGATCACTACACCGTCGAATTCGACCTGCCCGGCATCAACCCCGACACCTTGGAGGTCCGGGCGGAGAACAACACGCTGACCGTGCGCGCCGAACGCGCCACCCGCGCCGCTGACGAGAGCGAGGAGCAGGTCAGCTACGTCACCGCCGAGCGCCCGCGGGGCACGTTCTCCCGCCAGATCTCGCTGGGTGACGGACTGGACCTGGACAACGTCTCGGCCGACTACACCGACGGGGTGCTGACGGTGACCCTGCCGATCGCCGAGAAGGCCAAGCCCCGTCAGATCAAGGTCGGACACGGCGGCAGCCACAGGGTCATCGAGCAAGGCAGCAGCTGACCGGCTACGGCCCGACCGCAGCGAACTGACCACCGACCAACCGCGACCTGCGGACCGGAAGACGAAAGACCCCAGTTCACGCGAGGTGAACTGGGGTCTTTCCTGCTGAGCCGCCTAAGGGAATCGAACCCTTGACCTACGCATTACGAGTGCGTCGCTCTGGCCGACTGAGCTAAGGCGGCAGTGCGCGGACAAGTGTAGCTGGCCAGATCCAGAGCCCGTCGGGACCCCCCGGGCACGGATTCTGACATCGATGTCCGCACTGTATCGAAAAAGCTTTGACATCGATGTCCAGCACCCTGTTCAGTGACCTCCGAGAGCGGCGGAGCGGCCGCGCGACCAGCGAGGAGGTGCCGGGGTGGGCTTCGCGACGACCGAGGCGGTCGTGGGCGTCGACGTGGGAAGCACCGAGATCAAGGCGCTCGTCGCCGATCTGAGCGGTGTGACGCTGAGCGTCCAACGAACGGCCACCGACTGGCACCGATCCGCGGGCGGCGGCAGCGAGCTGCCCGTCGACGCGCTCCTCGACCGCGTGCTGTCCGCGCTGTCAGGAGCCGTGCGGGTGGCCGAGGAATCCGCGCGGCGGCTGACCGTCGTGGGCGTCGCCATCACCGGCATGGCCGAGTCCGGCGTGCTGCTCGACCGCGGTGGAGATCCGCTGCACCCCGTCATCGCCTGGTTCGACCAGCGCGGCGCCGAGGAGCTGGCGCTGCTGCCCGACGAGCTCGTCGACTCCTTCAGCGGGCGCACCGGCCTGCCGCTGAGCCCGCTGTGCTCGTTCGCGAAGCTGAACTGGCTCGCCGCGCACGGGATTTCGCCACATCGCGCCGAGAAGTGGCTCAACGTCCCGGAACTCGTCGCTGCGGCGCTGGGCGGCGAGGCCGTCACCGAACCCTCGCTGGCCTCCCGGACCGGACTGCTCGACCAGGGCACCCGCGGACCGTGGGAACCGGCGTTCCAGCAGCTCGGCCTGCCGACCTCCGCGCTCCCACCGCTGACCACCGCGGGCACCCCGATCGGCCGGGTCGACCACCCGGGCGTCCCCGACGCCGTCCGGGGAGCGGTGATCACCGTCGCCGGGCACGACCACCCGGTCGCCTCGGTCGCCAGCGGCGTCTGGCACGGGGAACACCTCTTCGACTCCTGCGGCACCTCCGAGGCGCTGCTGCGCGTCGTCTCCGCTCCGCTGCGCGACGACCAGCGCCGACGGCTCACGGCGAACGGCGTCGCGCAGGGCGCGCATGTGCTGCCGGACCGCTGGATCCTGCTCGGCGGCACCCGCGGCGGACTGCTGCTGGACCGGGTCCTCGCGCTGCTGGGACGCCAGGACCAGCGAGCACGGGCGGAGCTCGACGAGCAGGCCCTCACCAGTCCCGGTTCCACGGGCTCGGTCGTGATCAGCGGTGCGCACGCGCGCAGCGAGCACGTCTCGGTCCAGCTCGTCGGATCCGAGGTCACGCCCCTGACGACCTGGTCGGCAGCGCTGGAGCACGCGATGGCCGAGACGGACGCGGTGATCGAGCTGATGTCCGCCGAGGCCGGGCCGCACGAGCACGTCACCGCCGCAGGCGGGTGGACCCGGATGCGCAGCTTCCGCGCCGCCAAGCAGCGCAGCCTGCCCGCAGTCGAGTACGCCCGGGTCGACCAGCCCAGCGCCTACGGCGCCGCCCTCTTCGCCGCGCGCGCCGCCCGGTCCGCCGCAGGCGAGACCGGGGTGTCCGCAGTGGACATCGCCCGCGAATTCACCGGAAACACCCTCACAACCGCAGGAGTTCAGCTGTGACCCTCGCCGACATCGCACGATCCGACGGCACCTTCGCCATCGTGGCCCTCGACCAGCGCAACACCCTGCGCCGCATGTTCACCGCCGCCGGCCAGCCGGTCGACGACGACGTTCTGCGCACCTTCAAGGGAGACGTCATCGCCGGGCTCTCGCCGAGCGCCAGCGGCCTGCTCGTCGACCCCGACTTCGGCGTTCCCGCGGCGATCGCGGACGGCAACCTCGCCCCCGGCGCCGGTCTGGCCGTGGCGGCGGAGCCGTCCGAGCGCGGCAAGTTCGGCGACGAACCGCTCACCCGCCGGGAACCCGCGCAGAACGCCGCGTGGGTGCGCGACATGGGCGGCCACGCGGTGAAGTTCCTCGTGCAGCTGCGCGCCGACCGGGACCGCTCGCTCGGCGGGCGGGACGTGTCCGCCGAGGCGCTGGACGCCACAGCGCAGGTCGTCGCCGACTGCCGCGCGGACGGGGTCCCCTCGGTGGTGGAGAACCTGATCTACCGGCTGCCCGGCGAAACCGAGCTCAGCCCCGAGGCCCGCGCCGACGCGATCATCGAGGCCGCCCGCGCGCTCAACGACCTCAAGCCCGACCTGCTGAAGCTGGAGTACCCGGGCTCGGCCGAGGCGTGCCGCCGGATCGCCGAAACGGTCACCGTGCCGTGGGTGGTGCTCTCCGCCGGCGTCGGGTTCGAGGAGTTCCAGGAGGTGCTGCGCATCTCGTGCGACGAGGGCGGCGCCTCGGGATTCATCGCGGGCCGCGCGTTCTGGAAGGACGCGGTGGCGCTGGAACCGTCCGGGCGGCGCCCCTTCCTCTCCGACACCGCCCGGCGCCGGCTGGACGCCTGCGCGGCCGCCATCGACGGCAGGGCCACGCCCTGGACCGCCATCGCCGACGACTGATCCGCACCCGAGAAACCCAGAGGAACAGGAACTTCACCGGCAACGAAGCCGGAGAGAAGAGGTCCGACCGTGGTCACCACACCGGTCACCCCACCCACCCCCGCCACCGCGAGACGAGCCGTCGTCGGCGCCACCGCGGTCGCCGCGCTCGGCGGCCTGCTGTTCGGCTACGACACCGGTGTCATCTCCGCAGCGCTGCTCTACATCGCCCCGGCGTTCCAGCTCTCCGAGATGTGGCAGCAGATCGTGGTGGCGTCGCTGCTCGTCGGTGCGATCGTCGGCGTCGCGGTCGGCGGCATCGTCGCGGACAACCTCGGCCGTCGCCGGACGCTGTCGATCACCAGCCTGGTCTTCACCGTCGGCGCGGTGATCTCGGCGGTGGCGCCGAACCTGCCGACCCTGCTGGGCTCTCGGCTGCTGCTCGGCTTCGCGATCGGCACCGCCTCCCTGTCGGTGCCCGCCTACATCGCGGAGATCGCACCGCCCGAGAGCCGCGGCCGGCTGGTCTCGATCAACCAGATCATGATCAGCTCCGGCATCCTGTTCTCCTACCTGGCCGGGTTCCTGCTCGCGGACGCGGCTGCCTGGCGGTGGATGCTGGGGCTGGCGGCCGTGCCGTCGCTGCTGATGTTCGTCGGTCTGCTGAGGCTGCCGGAGAGCCCGCGCTGGCTGGTCTCCCGAGGCCGCCTGGACGACGCGCGAGCCGTGCTCGGCAAGGTGGTCGGCGCCGACCGCGTCGAGTCGGAGCTGACCGCGCTGTCCTCAGCGGTGACCGCCGAGCGGAACGTGACCTACCGCGACGTGCTCCGGCCCTCGCTGCGACCGGCGATCTACCTCGGCATCGGGGTGGCCGCGGTGAACCAGCTGGTCGGCGTCAACGCGATCACCTACTACGCGCCGACGCTGCTGACCAAGGCCGGTTTCGGGGAATCCGCGGCGATCCTGTCGTCGGTGGGCATCGGCATCGCCAACGTCGCGTTCACGCTGGTCGGCCTGCTGCTGATCGACCGGGTCGGGCGCCGGCCGCTGCTGCTGGTCGGACTCGGCGGCGTGGTCGTGTCGCTGGTCGTCATCGGACTGCTCTACGCCGTCACCGACCTCAGCGGCGTCTGGGCGGTGGCGCTGGTGGCCTTCCTGATCATCTACGAGGCGATGTTCTCGGCCAGCATCGGTCTGGCGATGTGGCTGATCAACAGCGAGATCTTCCCGACCGCGCTGCGCGGCAAGGCCGGCAGCTTCGGAATGTTCACGCACTGGGGCCTGAACCTGATCATCTCGCTGACGGTGCTGAGCGCGTTCGAGGCGTTCACCCCCAGCGGTCTGTTCTGGCTCTACGCGGCCTTCGGCCTGATCGGCTTCTTCTACCTGAAGAAGTACCTGCCGGAGACCCGCAACCGCACGCTGGAAGAGGTCGAGGAGATCCTGCGGGCGAGGGCGCGGAAGTGACTCCGGTCGCGCTCCTGATCTCCGGCGAACCGGCCAGCGGCAAGACCACGTTGGGCGCGGCGGCGGCCGAGCGGTACTCGGCCGCCCTGCTCGACCTCGACGTGATCACCGGCCCGCTGACCGAGCGGTTCGGCACCCTCCTGGACGACCCGGAGGTGCGGGAAGCCCGCTACGCGGCGCTGCTCGACACCGCGGCGGACACGCTGCGGGTCGGCACCTCGGCGGTGCTCGTCGCCCCGTTCACCGCCGAGCGCGCCGACCCGCGCCGGTGGTCCGCCGCCGCCGGGCGGCTCCGCGCCGCAGGTGCCGAACCGCTGCTGGTGTGGGTCGACTGCCCGCCGGAGGTGATCTTGACCAGGATGCGCGAGCGGGCCGCCTCGCGGGATTCCGCCAAGCTGGACGATCCGGCGAAACTGCTGGCCACGCGGTCGATCGAGCCGGTCGCGCAGCACGTTAGAGTCGATGCGACAACGCCGATGGCCGAACAACTCGCCGAGCTCGACCGGCACTGCCCGAGCGGAAGGGAGCAGGCGTGCGCACAGGCAACGCCACGCTCTACGACGTGGCCGCTGCGGCCGGAGTGAGCCCGAAGACCGTCTCCCGCGTGATCAACGGAGCCGCCGGGGTCTCCGAGGCCACCCGCCAACAGGTGCAGGCCGCCATCGACGAGCTCAACTACCGGCCGAACTTCCACGCCCGCTCGCTGCGCGTCGGACGCGACGAGGCCATCGGCGTGGTGCTGGAATCGCTGTCCGACCCGTTCTTCGCCACGATGGCCAGCGTCATCGAGGAGCACGCCCTGCAGCGCGGCCACGTCGTGCTGGCCTCCAGCGTCGGCGGCGACCCGGAGCGCGAGCACAAGCTGGTGCAGAGCCTGCTCCAGCGGCAGGTCTCCGGCCTGATCATGGTTCCGGTCAGCGGTGACCAGAGCTACCTGCGGGCGGCGGCGGGGCAGACCCCTGTCGTGTTCGTCGATCGCCCGGCCCAGCCCGACGGGCTCGGCGCCACCGTGCTCGGCGACGACTTCGGCGCCGCGCAGGCCGCGACCAAGCACCTGCTGCACTCGGGCCACACCGAGATCGCGCTGATCGGCGACCGTCCCGACGTCTACACCACCGCCGAGCGGGTCCGCGGATATCGCAGCGCCATGGCCGAATCCCGCGTCGGAGTGCGCGAAGACCTCGTCAAGACGGGCATTTCCAGCGCGGCGGAAGCGCGCAGCGCGCTGGACGAGCTGCTGCGCTCGGAACACCCGCCGACCGCGGTGTTCTCCTCCAACGCCCGCTGCTCCCTCGGCGTCGTGCCCGCGCTGCACGCTCGCGGCCGGACCGACATCGCGTTCGTCAGCTTCGGCGACTTCCCGATGGCCGACTCGCTGTACCCGGCGGTCACGGTCGTCGACCAGGACCCGGCGGCGGTCGCCCGGACCGCGACCGAGGAGCTGTTCCAGCAGATCGACGGATCGGCGGCCACCGAGGCACCGCTGTCCCTGCCGTTGCGGCTGGTTCCGCGGGGTTCCGGCGAGATCCCGCTCGCCGCGGTCAGCAGGGCGTGACTCAGGCGTCACCGAACGCCGTTGTGATCGTTGATACCTCCACCGAGGCAGTGACGCCTATCACGGAGGATGTCGGATGCGCGCCTTTCGTCGGCTGTGCGCCTGCGCGGCGGTCACCATGGCGATCGCCGGGATGTCGATGCCCGCGGCGATCGCGCAGAGCGCGTACCCCACGACGCCGACGCCGCAGCCGCAGAACCCGGGCCAACCTCCCGGGCGAGTTCCGGAGGACATCCCGCGGCCGGTCATCGGCGAGGCGGGGACGATGCTCGGGATCGTGCGCCTGCTGCCCGCGACCGCACCCGGCGACGCGTTCTTCAACGACCCCGAGTTCGAGAGCAAGCTGCCCAAGCAGGCCGTGCTCGAAGCCGGCATGGGCCGCGCCCTGGCGCAGGTGAATTCGGAGGCCTACCTCGCCCACGAGCACTCCGTCGCCGAGGCCTCGCCGTTCGGCGTCGGCATCATGGGCCACGTCCCGCAGGTCCCCGGCGGCCTCGCGCAGAACGCGCTGTCCGACCACGAATCGCCCACCACCAGCGCCCTGGCGCCGCCGTCGTCCCCCGCCGACCAGCTGGTCAGGCTCAGCGGGCTGAACGGCACCGTGCACGCGCGGTGGAACCAGGAGACCGGGCCGTGCGGGGTGGCTCCGCTGTCCGAGGCTCGCTACTCGATGGCCTCCGGGTCGGCGCTCAACCAGATCCCCGGGCTCGGCGGTTCCGTGCTGGAGGTCCCGTCGATCGCCGAGGCGCGCTCCAGCGTGCGGCTCGCCGACGTCCCCGGGCAAACCGGCAAGGCCGTGACCTCGACGTCGGAGCTGCAGATCTCGCAGGTGAAGCTGTTCAGCGGTTCGCCGCAGGAGATCTCGGTCGACGTCGTCGGGCGGCCGGTGGTGGTCGCCACCGCGACCGGCGATCCCGCCACCACCCGCGTCGACCACACCGCCCCGGTGCTGCGCATCAGCCAGGGCGGCCGGGAGATCGCCGTGCTCGACGCGGCGAACCCGACCGCGGACGTGCCGATCCCCGCCATTCCCGGCCTGGACCAGCGGGTCCTGGACCTCGGCGTGCTGCGGCTGAGCCTCGGCGAGCTCAAGCAGGAGGCGATGGGCAACGAGATCCGCGGCACCGCGAGGCTCTTCGACCTGAAGCTGCTCGACGGCACCAAGCTGGGGCTGCCCACCGCACTGGCCCAGATCTCCTTCGGCGAGCAGGTCGCGCGCGCCGCGGCTCCCGCGGGCGGCGTCAACTGCGATCCCCCGGCCGCCGGCGCCGCGGGCGGAGCCGAGGCCACTCCGGCCGCCTACCACCAGGCGCGCACCCAACCGCTCGCGCTGACCAGCGGCAGCTACTTCGCGGTCCCGATCTTCTGGACCGGCGCCGGACTGCTGCTCCTCGGCTCGATCATCGTCGCGGCGCTGCCCCGCAGGAACGCCGAGCACTGATCATCCGGTGAACAGCGTGGCGAGCATGGCCTCGACCGCGATCAGCGGTTTGACGTTCTGGGTCAGGGCCGTGCGGCATTCCAGGACCGCCTCCAGGCGGCGCAAGGTGGACTCCGACGTCCACTCCGCCGCCGCCTTCGCCGAAGCGCGGGCGAAATCCGGGTGGTTGAGGACCGCCTGCGAACCGGTGCGGGTCACCAGGACGTCCCGGTAGAAACCGGCCAGGTCCACCAGGGCCAGGTCCAGGGCGTCCCGCTGGGAGCGGGTGGCGCGGGACTTCTGGCGCTTCTCCAGCTCCTTCAACGCCGCGTTGGCGCCTCGGGTCGCCGACGCCGTGCCCTTGCCGGTCCCGCCCGCGCCCATCGCGGTCTTGAGCTCCTCGCGCTCGGACTCGTTGCGGTCCTCGTTGGCCGTGACCGCCTCGGTCTCGGCCAGCTTGACCAGCCCGGACGCCGCGGTGAACACGTCGGCGAAGCGCTGCAGGCCGAGCGGGATGCGCAGGACGGACTCGCGGCGCTCGCGGGCCAGCTCGTCGGTGGCCAGCCGCCGGGCGCGGCCGATGTGCCCGCCGCAGACCTCCGCGGCCCACTCCGCCAGCTGCGGCTCGATGTCGTCGCGCTCGCGCAGCACCTCGGCGATCGCGCCGGACAGCGGCGTGCGCAACTGCAGGACGCGACACCGCGAGCGGATCGTCACCGAGACGTCCTCGGGGTGGTCCGACGGCGCGCACAGCAGGAACACCGTGCGCGGCGGCGGTTCCTCGACCGCCTTGAGCAGCGCGTTCGCCGCGCCCTCTGTGAGCCGGTCGGAGTCCTCGATGAGCACCACGCGCCACTGCCCGGTGCTCGGGCGCCGCGCGGCGGCCTGCACCAGGGCGCGCATCTCCGCCACCGAGATCGACAGGCCCTCCGGCACCACCAGCTTCACGTCCGCGTGGGTGCCGTGCAGGACCGTCCGGCAGGCGGTGCACTTCCCGCATCCGGCAGTCGCGGGATCCTCGCACTCCAGGGCTGCGGCGAAGGCACGAGCCGCGATCGAACGACCGGACCCCGGCGGGCCGGTGAACAACCACGCGTGCGTCATCGCACCCGGCGGGACCTGCTCGCCCCGGACCTGCCGACGCGCCGCGTCGGCCGCCGCGTGCAGGGTGCCGACGGCGTCGGGCTGGCCGACGACCTCCGCCCACACCCCGGTCGCGGGTACCTCCGGAGCGCCGGTGCGCATCGCGTCAACTCCCTCGTGCCGAACTATCGGGTCACGACTCTACGATGCCGCACCGACGCCGCGGTCAGGACTTCGAGGTGGTCGACTTCGACGACGTCGACTTCTTGGCCGCCGTCTTGGTGCCCGTCAACTTCGACGCCGCGGTCTTGGTGCCGGTGGACTTCGACGCGGTGGTCTTCTTCGCCGCCGTGCTCTTGGACGCGGTCGACTTGGACGACGTGGACTTCTTCGCCGGAGCCTTCTTCTTCGCCGGAGCCTTGGCCCGGCGCTCCGCCAGCAGTTCGACGGCGCGGTCCATCGACAGCTCCTCCACCGCGTCGCCCTTGCGCAGCGACGCGTTGGTCTCGCCGTCGGTGACGTACGGGCCGAAGCGACCGTCCTTGATCACCAGGGCCTTGCCGGTGTCCGGAGCCTCGCCCAGCTCGCGCAGCGGCGGCACGGCGGCGCGGCGGCCCCGCTGCTTGGGCTGCGCGTAGATCTTGAGCGCCTCGTCGAGGGTGATCGAGAAGATCTGGTCCTCGGTCTCCAGCGACCGCGAGTCCGTGCCCTTCTTCAGGTACGGGCCGTAGCGGCCGTTCTGCGCGGTGATCTCGTTGCCCGACTCCGGGTCGGTGCCCACCACGCGCGGCAGCGACAGCAGCTTCAGCGCGTCGTCGAGCGTCACGGTGTCCAGCGACATCGACTTGAGCAGGCTGCCCGTGCGCGGCTTGGACTTGTCGTCCTCCGGCAGCACCTCGGTCACGTACGGACCGAACCGCCCTTCCTTGGCGACGACCTCGTGACCGCTCTCCGGGTCGGTGCCCAGGCTGCGGCCCTCCATCGGGGTGGCGAACAGCTTCTCGGCGATCTGCACCGTCAGCTCGTCCGGCGGCAGGTCGTCAGGCAGGTTCGCCCGCTGCGCCGTCTCGTCCTCCAGCGTCCGCTCCAGGTAGGGCCCGTAGCGGCCGACGCGGACGTAGATGGTGCGCCCGTCCTCGTCGTCGAACATCGGGATCGAGTTGATCGCGCGCGGGTCGATCTCCTCCACCGACGAACCGACCAGCTTCTTGAGCCCGCCGGCGCGGCCGATCGAGTCCTCCGGACCCACTTCGCCGCCGAAGTAGAAGCCGGCCAGCCAGCGGGTCCGCTCCTCGCGGCCCTCCGCGATGCCGTCCAGCTCGTCCTCCAGCGCGGCGGTGAAGTCGTAGTCCACCAGCCTGCCGAAGTGCTGCTCCATCAGTCCCACGACGGCGAACGCGATCCACGAGGGAACCAGGGCCGAGCCCTTCTTCCACACGTAGCCGCGCTCCTGCACGGTGCTGATGATCGACGCGTACGTCGACGGGCGGCCGATGCCCAGCTCTTCGAGCGTCTTGACCAGGCTCGCTTCGGTGAAGCGCGGCGGAGGGTTGGTGGTGTGCCCGTCGGGCTCCAGCTCCGGCGCCGTGATCGACTGGTCCTGGGTGAGCTGCGGCAGCCGCGACTCGGCGTCGTCGGCGACACCGCCCGCCTCGGAGTCCACGGCCTCGACGTAGGCCTTGAGGAAGCCGGGGAAGGTGATGGTGCGACCGGACGCGGCGAAAGTGCACTCCTCACCGCTGCTGGCGGTGCCGCTGATGCGCACCGACAGCGTCGTGCCCTTCGCGTCGGCCATCTGGGAGGCGATGGTGCGCTGCCAGATCAGCTCGTAGAGCTTGAAGCCGTCGACGTCGTTGGACAGCTCACCAGCGACCTCGCCCGGCGTGCGGAAGCTCTCCCCCGCGGGACGGATCGCCTCGTGCGCCTCCTGCGCGTTCTTGACCTTGCGGTTGTACTGCCGCGGCTGCGGCGAGAGGTACTGCTCGCCGTAGAGGTCGCGCGCCTGGTTGCGAGACGCCGCGATCGCCGTCTCCGACAGCGTCGTGGAGTCGGTACGCATGTAGGTGATGTAACCGTTCTCGTACAGCCGCTGCGCGGTGCGCATCGTGCGGTCCGCCGAGAAGCGCAGCTTGCGGCTGGCCTCCTGCTGCAGCGTCGAGGTCATGAACGGCGCGTACGGCTTACGCGTGTAGGGCTTCTCCTCGACGCTGGAGACGCTCAGCTGCGCGTCGGTCAGCGCCCCGGCGAGCTGCCGGGCCTCGGCCTCGGTGAGGACCTTGGTGTCGGAGTTCTTCAGCCGCCCGTCCGGACCGAAGTCGCGGCCGGTGGCGAGCTTGGAACCGTCCACCGAGACCAGGCGGGCCCCGAAGCGACGCGGCGAGGCGTCCGGGCCGGCGTCCATGGTCGCGGCGATGTCCCAGTACTCGGCGGAGACGAAGCGGATGCGCTCCCGCTCGCGCTCGACGACGACGCGGGTCGCCACGGACTGCACGCGGCCCGCCGAGAGCTTCGGCATGACCTTCTTCCACAGCACCGGGCTGACCTCGTAGCCGTAGAGGCGGTCCAGGATGCGGCGGGTCTCCTGGGCGTCGACGAGGTCCTGGTCGAGGTCGCGCGGGTTGGCGGCAGCGGCCTGGATGGCGGACTCGGTGATCTCGTGGAAGACCATCCGGCGGACCGGGACCTTCGGCTTGAGGGTCTCCAGCAGGTGCCAGGCGATGGCCTCGCCCTCGCGGTCACCATCCGTGGCGAGGTAGAGCTCGTCGACCTGCTTGAGGGCGTCCTTGAGCTCGGTGACCGTCGACTTCTTGTCGGCGCTCACCAGGTACAGCGGCTCGAAGTCGTTCTCGACGTCGACACCCAGTCGCGCCCACGCCTGGCCCTTGTACTTCTCGGGCACGTCCTTGGCGTTGCGCGGCAGATCGCGGATGTGCCCACGCGAGGACTCCACGATGAAGTTAGAGCCGAGGTAGGAGGCGATCTTCTTGGCCTTCGCCGGTGACTCGACGATCACCAAGCGCCGGGTAGCGGAGCCGTTCCCGTTGGGAGACCCCGAAGCCCGACCGGCCCCGCCGCCGGCCTTCTTCGTTCGTGTCGACCCAGCCAACGCTTACCTGCTCTCTTCTTCCGGAAGCATCCCTTGCACCCGGCGCCCATCCGTTCGTGTCCCTGGAGTGTGCGCGCCGCACGGTTGGCCGTGCCGCACCGGGAAGGCACAGGGTTGCATATAACACGTCGATATTCGTCGACGTCTTGTTGTACGAACGTATCGGGTTACCCAGGTGTTCCGTTTCGTGACCTGGCGTGATGTGCGTCAACCCGCTCAGGAGACGAGCGGAATCATTCCCTCGATCGCACCATCGGGCAGCGGCCCCACCAGCTCGGCGAGCCTGGCCAGGCGCCTGCGACCGGTCACCCGCAAGGCCGGTCCGCCCGCCCTGACGCCGACCGTCTTGGTCGGCAGCCCGCAGCCGCGGAGCGCCTCGGCGAGCGGCTCGTGCGTGTCGGGAGCGTGCGGGTCGAGCCCGAGGCGGTAGCCGTTGTGGTCCGCCGCGCCCGCAGCGAGCGCCCAGATCCGCAGCGCCCAACCGTCCGGCACGAATCCCGACGGTACAGACTTCACGGCGCCGCGCAGCCAGTGCGCGGCCAAGCCGGTGAGGTCGGAGCGGAACGCGGTGCGGACCAGCGGCCGTCCTTCGTCGGAGCGGCCGAGCTCGGCCTGCACTCCCCGCTCGGAGCAGGCGGCGAGCAGGCAGCGGGCGCGCCACTCGGCGTCGACGACCACCGACAGCCTCGCCGCGGTCCCGCGGCCGAACCCCACGGCCTGACCGGGTCCGCACAGCATGCCCGCGAGGTCGGCGACGTCCGCCCGCCGAGCCTCTGCCGAGTAGAAGGACAGCTGGTCCACGATCGGGATGCTAGAACAGCAGTTCGAGATTATCCACCAACGTAACCCGATCGATTGAGTCCCGACGCCTGGTGGACACGATTTCAATGGAAATCGAGGGACGGAATTCCACTGAGGTGATCTCAGTGGAATGGGGATGGCTGAGGGCCTGAGGAGATGTGGGCGTGGGGTCCTGGTAGAAGAAGGTCTCACCACAAGATCATCTTCAGAACCAGGACCCCACGTGATCACCTATCGTG
>NZ_SMKS01000019.1:0-87685 GCF_004348435.1 Saccharopolyspora terrae
CGGAGGGGGTGGGAGCGTGCGACCAGGTGGCGGATCTCCGGGAGGTCCGCGACCTGGCCGGCCGCTTTGGCTTGGGTGAGGAGGTTTCCGGTCGCCGTGGCTTCGACCGGGCCCGCCACGACGGGGATGCCCAGGGCGTCGGCCGTGAGCTGGCAGAGCAGTTCGTTGCGGGCGCCGCCGCCGACGAGGTGGACGACGTCGACGTCCCGGCCGGAGAGCTCGGCGGCCTCGCGGATGGCGCGGCGGTGGGCCAGGGCGAGGCTTTCGAGGATGCAGCGGACCAGAGCGCCCCGCGTCTCCGGAACCGGCTGATCGGTCTCGCGGCATGCATCGGCGATGCGGGCCGGCATGTCGCCGGGCGCCAGGAACCGGGTGTCCTCGGCGTCGACGACCGCCGTCAGCGGTTCCGCGCGCGCAGCCTCGGCCAGCAGGCCGGGCAGGTCTTCCGAGGTCAGGCCCCAGGTCCGGAGGCTCTCCTGGAGCAGCCACAGGCCCATGATGTTGCGCAGGAAGCGGACCGTGCCGTCGATGCCGAGCTCGTTGGTGAAGTTCGCGCGGCGGGCCTGTTCGGTGAGCACCGGGGCGGGCAGTTCCAGACCGGTCAGCGACCAGGTGCCGGTGCACACGTAGGCGAAGTTCGGGGACCGGGCGGGAACCCCGACCACCGCGGAGGCGGTGTCGTGCGAACCGACCGCCACCACCGAAGTGCCGGTCAGACCGGTCTCCTCGGCCACCGGCGGCAGCAGCTCGCCCACGACGTCGCCCGGTCTGCGCAGCGGGGGCAGCAGCGACGGGTCGATGCCCGCGGCCCTCGCCAGCTCCGGTGACCACTCGTGCGTGCGCGCGTCCAGCAGACCGGTGGTGGAGGCGTTCGTGAGCTCCGCCCCCACCTGCCCGGTCAGCCAGTACCCGATCAGGTCGGGGATCAGCAGCAGCACCTCCGCCGCCTCCAGCGCCGCGCCCTTCGACGCGGCCAGCTGGAAGATCGTGTTGAACGGCAGGAACTGCAACCCGTTGCGGGCGAACAACTCCGGAGCGCCGAACGAGTCCACGAAGGACTCCGCGACCGCATCGGTCCGCGAGTCCCGGTAGTGGAACGGCTCGCCCAGCAGCGAGCCCGAGGAATCCAGCAGGCCGTGGTCGACCGCCCAGGAATCCACCCCGACCGACACCGGATCACCGGCCTCGCGCAGCCCGATGAGCACTTCTCGGAACAGCCCGACCGCGTCCCAGTGCAACCCGTCCGGCAGCGGCACCGGGCCGTTGGCGAACCGGTGCACCTCCGCGGTCTCCAGCCGCCCGGCGGTGAGCCGTCCGAGGACGACCCGCCCGCTGGACGCGCCCAGGTCCACCGCGGCGAACGTCGGCGACTCCGTCGTCATCCGCGCGCCCCCTCAGCGCAGGAACGCCGCGGCGACACCCGCGTCGACCGGCACGTGCAGTCCCGTGGTGTGCGTGAGATCTCCGCCCACCAGCGCGAACACCGCCGCCGCCACGTGCTCGGGCAGCACCTCGCGCTTGAGGATGGTGCGCTGGGCGTAGAACTCGCCGAGCTCGTCCTCCTCCACGCCGTAGACCTTCGCCCGCTGCGCGCCCCAACCACCGGCGAAGATGCCCGAACCGCGCACCACGCCGTCGGGGTTGACGCCGTTGACGCGGATTCCGTGCTCGCCCAGCTCCGCGGCCAGCAGCCGCACCTGGTGCGCCTGATCGGCCTTCGTCGCACCGTAGGCGACGTTGTTCGGGCCCGCGAACACCGAGTTCTTGCTGGCGATGTAGACGATGTCGCCACCCATGCCCTGGGCGACCATCACCCGCGCCGCCTCCCGCGAGGCCAGGAACGAGCCGCGCGCCATCACGTCGTGCTGCAGGTCCCAGTCGGCGACCGTCGTCTCCAGCAGCGGCTTCGAGATCGACAGTCCCGCGTTGTTGACCACCAGGTCCACGCCGCCGAAGGCCAGCGCCGCGGCCCGGAAGGCCTCGGCGATCTGCTCCTCATCGGTGACGTCGACGCGCACCGCGACGGCCTTGTCCGGTCCGCCGAGCTCGTCGGCCACCGCCTGGGCGTTGTCGAGATCGCGATCGGCCAACACCACGCACGCGCCCTCGGCCGAGAGCCGTTGCGCGGTGGCCTTCCCGATCCCCGAGCCCGCCCCGGTGACCAGCGCGACGCGGGTCGCCAGCGGCTTGGGCCTGGGCATCCGGGCGAGCTTGGCCTCCTCCAGCGCCCAGTACTCGATGCGGAACTTCTCGGCCTCGTCGATCGGCTGGTAGGTGGAGATCGACTCCGCGCCGCGCATCACGTTGATCGCGTTGCGGTAGAACTCGGCCGCCACGCGCGCGGTCTGCGCGTCCTTGCCGAAGGAGAACATGCCGACCCCCGGCACCAGCACGATCGCCGGGTCCGCACCGCGCATCGCGGGCGAGTCGGGTTCGGCGAACCGGTCGTAGTAGGCGCGGTAGTCCTCCCGGTAGCTCTCGTGGAGCTCCTTCAGCCGGGCCACCACCTCGTCGAACCCGGCGTCGGGCCCCAGGTCCAGCACCAGCGGGCGGACCTTGGTGCGCAGGAAGTGGTCCGGGCAGGAGGTGCCCAGCGCCGCCAGGCGCGGGTGGTTCTCGCGCGCCAGGAACTCCAGCACCTCCGGCGCGTCGTCGAAGTGGCCGACCTGCGCGCGGTCGGTGGAGGCAAGACCGCGGATCACCGGAGCCAGCTCGGCCGCGCGTCGCCTGCGCTGCTCCTCCGGCAGCGGCTCGAAGCCCCCGATCACCGGCCCGAACGGCTCGGGCCTGCCGCGCTCGGCGATGAACTTCTCCGCGGTGCGGATGATGTGCAGCGAGTTGCGCGCGCACTCCTCGCTGGTCGCGCCCCACGCGGTGATCCCGTGACCGCCCAGCACCACGCCGATGGCGCGCGGGTTCGCCTCCTTGATCGCGGCGATGTCCAGGCCCAGCTGAAAACCGGGACGCCGCCACGGAACCCACGCGACCAGGTCGCCGAAGCACTCCGCGGTCAGCGCCTCACCGTCGGCGGCGGTGGCCAGCGCGATGCCGGCGTCGGGGTGCAGGTGGTCGATGTGGGCGGCCTCGACCAGGCCGTGCATGGCGGTGTCGATCGACGGTGCCGCCCCGCCCTTGCCGTGCAGGCAGTGGTCGAAGGCGCCGACCATCTCGTCCTCGCGGTCCACGCCCGGGTAGACCTCGACCAGCGCCCGCAACCGGTCCAGCCGCAACACCGCCAACCCTGACTCGGTCAGCGTCCCCAGATCGCCACCGGAACCCTTGACCCACATCAGCGGAACCGGCCCGCCGGTCACCGGGTCCGAGGCCTCGCCCTTGGCGGAGGCGTTGCCCCCGGCGTAGTTGGTGTTGCGGGGGTCCGCTCCCAGTTCGTGCGAACGCGCAAGCAGCGCAGCCACTTCGGGATGCGTCGAGCTCATGTCAAACCTCTCCGTGCTCAGCGGAACGGGACATCCTCAGGCGCCCCAGCCCGCGGGGGTGCCGTCCTTGCGACCGGCGATGATCTTCTCCGCGTAGCCGGAGCGGTGGTAGGCGGCGATGGGGTCGGGATCGATGCCCATGTCCTCGCGGACTTCGGCCAGCAGCGGGCGGACGTCGGTGTTGTAGGCGTCCATCAGCACCGCGTGGGCGCCGAGGACGTCGCCCTCGCGCTGCGCACCGGCCAGGGCGTCGCCGTCCACCAGCAGGGCCTTCGCGGTGGCCTCCTGGACGTTGAGCACCGAGCGGATCAGCGCCGGGATCTTGGGCTCCAGGTTGTGGCACTGGTCGAGCATGAACGCGACGTTCGCCGATTCCTCCAGGGCACCGGCCCGCACGATCTCGTGCATGATCCGGAACAGCTGGAACGGGTCAGCGGCACCGACCATCAGGTCGTCGTCGGCGTAGAAGCGGCTGTTGAAGTGGAATCCGCCCAGCCGCCCGCGCCCGAGCAGGAACGCCACGATGAACTCGATGTTGGTGCCCGGCGCGTGGTGCCCGGTGTCGACCAGCACCTGCGCGCGCTCGCCCAGGTCCAGGCAGTGGGCGTAGGAGGTGCCCCAGTCCGGGACGTCGGTGGCGTAGAACGCGGGCTCGAAGAACTTGTACTCCAGCAGCAACCGCTGGTCCTCGCCCAACCGGTCGTAGGCCACGCGCAGCGCCTCCGACAGGCGCTGCTGGCGCTCGGCGAGGGAGTCCTGGCCGGGGTAGTTGAGGCCGTCGGCGAACCACAGGCTCAGCGCGTCGGAACCCGTGGCGTCCATGATGTCGACGCACTCCAGCAGGTGCGCCTGCGCCTTGCGGCGGACCGCCGGGTCGGGGTTGCAGATGCTGCCGAGCTTGTACTCGTCCTCCTGGAAGGTGTTCGGGTTAATCGCGCCCAGCGCCAACCCGAGGGATTCGGCGTGCGCGCCCAGCGCGGCGTAGTCGTCGACCCGGTCCCAGGGGATGTGCAGCGCGACGCTGGGGGCGATGCCGGTGAAGGCGTGCACCTGGGCGGCGTCGTCGAGCTTCTCGAACGGGTCGCGCGGAACGCCCTCCTGCAGGAAGGTCTTGAACCGCGTCCCGGAGTTCCCGTAGGCCCAGGAGGGGGTTTCGATCCGCTGCGCGGTCAGCGCCGCCTTGACGGTCTTGCGGTCGGCCATCGTCGCTCCAGTGCGCGTCGCCAGTGCTTGAAACGTTTAAATCAGTGGTTCACGGTAGGTCGCGAGCCTGGTGGTAGTCAATTCCCCGAAGAGGTTTTGCGAGAACATCCCTCGTCCATTCGGACGCTTGACGGGCGTGGGGTCGCTCTCTAGTGTGCTCGCCACATAAAACGTTTCAAGCGGCGTCTGCGGCTGCGGACGACGTCGATGAGCTGCACGAAGGACAACGATGACTTCATCCGCAGGCGTCCGGCAGAGCGAGCACGCCGCGTCAGGACAGCACTGGAAATGGTCGTTCGTAGCGGCGATGGCCAGCTACATCGACGCGGGCTCCATCGTCGCCGGCTCCGTCGCGCTCAGCGTGTGGGTCCAGGCGTACGGGCTCACCGACAGCACCGTCGGCCTCCTCGGCGCGCTGAGCTCCAACGCCATCTCGGCGGGTGTGGGCGCGCTCGTCGGCGGCTACATCTGCGACCGGTACGGGCGCAAGAAGATCTACGCCTACGACCTGCTGCTGTACATGTTCGGCACGCTGTGGCTGATCTTCGCCGTCGACACCTGGATGCTGTTCGTCGGCTACATCCTGGTCGGCCTCGCCGTCGGTGCCGACATCCCCGCCTCGTGGAGTTTGATCACCGAGTTCTCCCCGGCCCGCAAGCGCGGCAAGCTCGGCGGCCTGTCGCAGGTCCTGTGGTCGTTGGGGCCGATCGTGACCCTCGCGCTGGGGCTCGCGCTGCAACCGCTCGGGATGCTCGGCATGCGGCTGCTGTTCGCGAGCCTGTTCGTCGCCGCGCTGATCACCTGGTGGATGCGGCACGGCATCGGCGAATCCGCGCGCTGGGAGCGGGAAACCACCGACACCGGCCCGGTGAAGTGGGGTGCCGCGCTGCGACCGCTGCTCACCGGCAAGGGCCTGCGGCTGTCGCTGATGCTCATCGGCATGTACGGCATCTGGAACCTCTTCGCCGGCACCAACGGTTTCTACACCCCGTACCTGCTCAAGGCGTTCGGCAGCCAGAGCGACGCCGCCAGCGTCGGCCTCCAGTGCCTGTACTTCCTGCTGGTCGCGGTGTTCACCGTGCTGGTGTTCATGCCGTTCAACGACCGGTTCAACCGGCGGTTGATGCTGGCGCTGTCGACCGTGATCCAGGCGGGCGGCATGCTGCTGCTGGCCGTGCTGCCGCTGAACTTCGGCACCGCGCTCGGCTACATCGTGGCCATCGGCATCGGCGGTGGTTTCGGTGCCCAGCACTTCTTCCAGATCTGGTCCGGCGAGCTGTTCCCGACCAAGCTGCGCAGCACCGCGCAGGGGCTGATGTTCGCCGTGGTGCGCATCGGTCTCGGCTTCTGGAGCTTCTTCGTCCCGATCATCACCGCCACCGGGTTCCAGACGCTGGCCTACATCTTGACCGCGTTCATCGTGATCAGCGGTGTCATCGGCGTCATCTGGGGCCCGAAGACCGAAGGTCTGACGCTGGAGGAGATCGAGCAGGAGCAGGGGTGGGCCAGGTGATGCAGCGGATCTGCTTCGTCCTGCACGTCAAACCCGACCGAGTCGAGGAGTACCGGCAGCGGCACCGCGCGGTGTGGCCGGAGATGCGCCAGGCGCTGCACGACACCGGCTGGCGCAA
Organism: Saccharopolyspora terrae; assembly: GCF_004348435.1. Classification (NCBI taxonomy): domain Bacteria; kingdom Bacillati; phylum Actinomycetota; class Actinomycetes; order Pseudonocardiales; family Pseudonocardiaceae; genus Saccharopolyspora; species Saccharopolyspora terrae. Next base: position 6,272 of record NZ_SMKS01000019.1, read on the forward strand.
CTACACGCTGTTCCTGCGTCCCGACGGAACCCTCATCGGCTACCTGGAGTGCGAGGACTTCGAGGCGTCCCGCGCGGCCATGGCGGAGAAGGACGTCAACAGCCGCTGGCAGGCGCAGATGGGCGACCTCTTCGACGGGACCGTCGCGCCCGACGAGGCGATGCGGCCCATCGAGGAGGTCTTCCACCTCGACTAGATGGTGAAGGCGAGGTGGGTGACGAGCTGCTCGCCGAGCGCCTCGTCGCCCTCGAAAGCGACCGAGGGCAAGGCCTTCTCGGGGTCGACGCGGCCGCCGCAGAGCCGGGTGAACACGCCCAGCGGCAGCGTGATGCGGACCGCGGCCTCCCCGGGCAGCGACTCGACCACCTTCGCCCGACCGTCCACCGCGACGTGCAGCGCGCGGGAGCCGAGGTCGAAGGTGACGCTGGATCCGTCCGGTGCGCCACCGCGCTTGCCGACGACGAAGCCCAAGGCCGTGGTGATCTCGTCGACCGACAGCTCCGCGCACGCGCCCTGCTCACCACCGGGCAGCCCGACGGCGTCCCGGACGTCCTGCTCGTGCATCCAGCAGTCGAACACCCGGATCCGCATGAACCGCGCGTAGGTCTGCTGACCGGCCGGGGTCATCGCCGGTGCGTGGAACTCCTCGTCCGACATCGCCCGCAGCGACGCCAGCCGCGCGGCGGTGACCTCCCGGAACTTCGCCAGCACGGCCTCGTGGGACTGCGACCGGAAGTGCGCCACGTAGCGCTCGTTGCGGGCGCCGATGTCGTTGTGCACGTGCGGCAAGGACTCGACGTCCCCGCCGGCGTCCGGGGTCGGCTCACCGCTGAGCATCAGCTCGGTGCCGATGAGGTGCGCGGCGACGTCGCGCACCCGCCAGCCCGGCAGCGGCGTGCTCAGCTCCCACTGCGCGTCGTCGAGCCCGGTCAGCAGCTTCTCCAGCGCGTCCCACTCGGCGGCGAGCGCTTCCACGATCCGTTCCTTGTCCAGCACGCTCCGACACAAGCACCCCGCGCCCGTCGGGTCAACCGCGTCCGGTGAGGCAGACTGCGGGGCATGCGTTCGGGTGTGCAGCGCGGCGCGATCGCCGTGGTCCAGGTCTTCGGGCTGGCCGTGTGGTTCTCCGTGTCCGCCGTGGTCCCTACGCTCCGCCAGGAGTGGGGGATCAGCGCCGCAGCGGCGGTGTGGCTGACCGGATCGGTGCAGCTCGGGTTCGTCGCAGGCGCCGTCGGATCGTCGCTGCTGAACCTCGCCGACCGGATCCGCCCGCACCTGCTGCTGGCCACCAGCGCCGCGCTCGCCGCCGGGTGGACGCTGCTGCTCGCGGGCCTGGTCGACGGCATGGCCACCGCGATCCCGCTGCGCTTCCTGACCGGCATGTGCCTGGCCGGGGTGTACCCGGTCGGCATGAAGCTGATGGCCTCCTGGGCACCGAGCCGGGGACGCGGTCTGGCGATGGGACTGCTGATCGCGGCGCTGACCATCGGCTCCGCGCTGCCGCACCTCATCGGCGGTCTCGGATCGCTGCCGTGGCGCGCGGTGCTGGTCGCCGCCGCCTGCACCGGGCTGCTCGGGGCGCTGGTCGCGGTGATCGTCGTGCGGCCCGGACCGCACCTCGCCGCCTCGGCGGCGGTGCACAACCCGCGCTACGCGCTGACGATGTTCACCGAGCGCGGGCCCCGGCTGGCCAACCTCGGCTACTTCGGGCACATGTGGGAGCTCTACGCGCTGTGGACGTGGATCCCGACGTTCCTGCTGGCCAGCGAGGCGGGCCGGAACCTGCCTGCCTCGACGGGAATCACGGTGTTCGTCACCATCGGCATCGCCGGTGCCCTCGGCTGCCTGCTCGGCGGGTGGGGAGCCGACCGCTACGGGCGTTCTCCGGCGGCGGTGGCCGCGCTGGTGATCAGCGGTGCGTGCTGCGTCCTCTCGCCGCTGGCCTTCGACGCCGGTCCCGCCGTGCTGGTGGTGTTCTGCGTGGTGTGGGGCGCGGCGGTGATCGCCGACTCGGGCGTGTTCTCCACGTCGCTGAGCGAGGCCGCCGACCCGCGATTCGTGGGCACCGCGCTCACCGCGCAGACCGCGATCGGCTTCGCCCTGACCGCGGTCAGCATCCAGCTGGTCCCGCTGCTGGCCGACGCCGTGGGCTGGCGCTTCGCGTTCCTGCTGCTGGCGCCCGGACCGTTCGTCGGCGCGATCGCGATGGGAAGGCTCGGGACCCGGCGGGCGCGGTGAGTGGAAACGCGCCGCTCGCGCTGGTACTCACGGGGGAAACCCGGCAGACCGAGGAGGCGTTGATGAGCGACGTGTGGCCCCACGGCAAACCCCAGGTCGGCGAGACCGCCGAGCTGTCCCGCACCATCGGACCGACCGACATCCGGCTGTTCACCCAGATCAGCGGCGACCGCAACCCGCTGCACTACGACGTCGAAGCGGCCGAGTCCTCGCAGTTCGGCGAGATCGTGGTGCAGGGCGGGGTGACCAGCGCGGTGCTCAACGCCGTGGTGGCCGAGAAGCTGCCCGGGCCGGGCACGGTGTTCCTCAACGTGAACTGGAACTTCACCGCACCGGTCCGGCCGGGCGACACCATCACCGGCCGCGTGCAGGTCGACGAGGTCCGCGACGACAAGCCCATCACGAAGCTGACCACCACCGTCAGCCGCGACGACGGCACGACGGTGCTGGAGGGAACGGCGGTCTGCTTCACCATGGCCATGCCCGGTTCGAACGGTTAGCGTGGTGAACGGCTCGCCGAAAAGCCCTGCGCAGCAGGTAGATGAGGAGGCCGCATGCTGGACGCGATCGTCATCGGTGCCGGGTTCTCCGGGCTCTACATGCTCCACCGGCTGCGCGGGCTCGGCATGTCCGCCGCGGTCCTCGAAGCAGGCGACGGGGTGGGCGGGACCTGGTACTGGAACCGCTACCCGGGCGCCCGCTGCGACTCCGAGAGCTACTACTACAGCTTCTCCTTCGACGAGGACCTGCAGCAGGAGTGGCGCTGGAGCGAGCGGTACCCGCGCCAGCCGGAGATCCTGGCCTACCTCAACCACGTCGCCGACCGCTTCGACCTGCGCCGCGACATCCGGTTCGGCACCCGCGTCACCGCGGCGTCCTTCGACGACGGCTGGACGGTGCGCACCGAGCGGGGGGACGAGCTCTCGGCGCGGTTCCTGATCGGCGCCGTCGGGTGCCTGTCGTCGGCGAACGTGCCGGAACTGGAGGGCCTCGATTCCTTCGCCGGCGAGTGGTACCACACGGGTCGGTGGCCGCACGAGGACGTGGACTTCACCGGCAAGCGGGTGGGTGTCATCGGCACCGGGTCGACCGGCATCCAGGCGATCCCGGTCATCGCCGAGCAGGCCGCGCACCTGACGGTGTTCCAGCGGACCCCGAACTTCAGCGTCCCGGCCCGCAACGCGCCGCTGGACGAGGAGTTCCAGGCATCCGTGCGCGCGGAGTACGCCGAGATCCGCGCGCTGCAACGGGAAACCGGCAACGGCCACCCGTTCCGCATCTCGCCGCGCAACGCCGTGGACACCCCGCCGGAGCAGCGGCGGGAGGTCTACGAAGCGGCCTGGCGGCGCGGTGGCCTGCGCTTCCGCGCCGCCTTCAACGACCTGCTGAGCAACCAGGACGCCAACGACACCGCTGCGGAGTTCATCCGGGAGAAGATCCGGGAGACCGTGCGCGATCCGGAGGTCGCCGAGCGGCTGCTGCCGCACGACCACCCGTTCGCCGCCAAGCGGCCACCCATCGACACCGGGTACTTCGAGACCTACAACCGCGACGACGTCACCCTCGTCGACGTCCGCGAGGCACCCATCGTCGAGGTCACCAGGGACGGGGTGCGCACCACCGAGGCCGAGCACCCGCTGGACGCGCTGGTGTTCGCCACCGGCTTCGACGCGATGACGGGACCGATGCTCGGCATCGACGTCCGCGGCGCGAACGGCACCCTCGCGGAGAAGTGGCGGGACGGTCCGCAGAGCTACCTGGGCCTGCAGGTGGCGGGGTTCCCGAACCTGTTCATCATCACCGGGCCGGGCAGCCCGTCGGTGCTGACCAACATGCCGACCTCGATCGAGCAGCACGTCGACTGGATCGCGCGCTGCTTGGGAGACCTGCGCGACAACGGGTTCGAGCGCATCGAGGCCACCGAGGAGGCAGAGCGGGCTTGGGGCGAGGAGGTCCAGGCGGCGGCGAACCGGACGCTGCTCCCGCAGGCGAAGAGCTCCTGGTACCTCGGCGCGAACGTCCCGGGCAAACCCCAAGTCTTCATGCCCTACGCCGGCGGTCTCGCCCATTACGCGGCCCTCTGCGAGGAAGCGGCCACCCACGACTACGCGGGCTTCCACCGCTCCTGATCCCCTCCCGCATCGCGTTCGCTCTGGTTCGAGAGTGCAAGGAAGCGGGCAGCTTTGGTCCGAACCGACCCGGCACAACGGACCTTGATCACGGACGGAGCAGAACCGCCCCTGCCAACCGGCGGCGACGACGTGACCACCTCGCGCGCTCGGGTTAGGGACATTTGTCGCGGCGGTGCCGGGACATCCGCCGAGGGGGTGGTGGGTCATCGCACCGACGATCGGAGAGCTCCGCGGATGTTTGGATTCTCGTGCGGACAAGCGCACCGGCCTGGCCGGGCGAGTCGATCGAGAGTGGGATCACCGTGACGGGACCGGAAACGTCCAACGCCAAACCCCCGTTCCGCGCCGACCACGTCGGCAGCCTGCTGCGCCCGCAGCGGCTGCACCAGGCCAGGCAGGACCGCGCCGACGGCCGCATCGACGCCGCCGAGCTGCGCGGCGTCGAGGACGAGGCGATCCGTGAGGTCGTGCAGGCGCAGCGCGACGTGGGCCTGAAGTCGGCCACCGACGGCGAGTTCCGCCGCGCCTACTGGCACCAGGACTTCATCCTGCAGCTCGACGGGATCCGCCAGGGCGACGCGACCACGACCGTGCGCTTCCAGAACGCCGACGGCGTGGTGGAGTGGCAGCCGGCCGCGCTGCAGATCGCCGGCAAGGTCGGCCTCTCCGAACCGATCTTCCTCGACGCCTTCCAGCACCTGGCCTCGGTCGCCGAGGGCGTCACGCCGAAGCTGACCATCCCGTCGCCGAGCATGGTGCACTACCGCGGCGGCAAGACGGCCCTGGACCCGGCGATCTACCCGGACGTCGAGGAGTTCTGGAGCGACCTGTCCGCCGCCTACGCCGCCGAGGTCCGCGCGCTGGCCGACGCGGGCTGCACCTACCTGCAGCTCGACGACACCAGCCTGGCCTACCTCAACGACGAGAAGCAGCGAGCGGTCATCGCCGAACGCGGCGAGGACGCCGAGAACCAGCACCTGCGCTACATCAAGCAGATCAACGCCGCCCTGGCCGACCGCCCGGCGGGCATGGCCATCACGACCCACCTGTGCCGGGGGAACTACCGCTCGTCGTGGGTGGCCGAGGGCGGGTACGACTTCGTCGCCGAGGCGCTGTTCGGCGAACTCGACGTCGACGGCTTCTTCCTCGAGTTCGACGACCACCGCTCGGGCGGTTTCGAGCCGCTGCGCTACGTCCCCAAGAACAAGCGCGTGGTGCTGGGTCTGGTGACGACCAAGCGCGGCGAGCTGGAGAGCAAGGACGACCTCAAGCGCCGGATCGAGGAGGCCACCGAGCACATCGACCTCGACCAGCTCTGCCTGTCCCCGCAGTGCGGTTTCTCGTCCACGGTGGAGGGCAACGCCCTCACCTACGAGGACCAGATCGCCAAGCTCCGGCTCATCGTCGAGACGGCCGCCGAGGTCTGGGGCTGACGAGTTCCGCGGCGATCGTGCCGACGATCGCCGCGGGCCTCCTTCAGTCCTCGACGGTGATGGCCAGGGCCGGGCAGACGGCGGCCGCGTGGTGGACGTCGTCGGCGAGCTCGGCGCTGGGGGAGTCGGTGAGCAGGACCGCGATGCCGTCCTCGTCGCGCTGGTCGAAGACGTCCTCGGCGGCCATGACGCACTGGCCGGAGGCGACGCACCTGTCCTGGTCGATGGTGACCTTCATGAGCGGGATTTCCGTTTCGTGGTGGGGTTTTCGGGTTTACCAGGTGACGGGCAGCTCGTAGACGCCGTAGACGGCGCCGTTGTGCTTGAACGGGATCTCGTCGAGCTCGGGAACGGCCCGCAGCGTCGGGATCCGCTTGTAGAGCGTGCTGTAGACGACCTGCAGCTCCATCCTGGCCAGCGGCTGGCCCAGGCACTGGTGGACGCCGAAGCCGAAGGCGACGTGCCTGCGAGCATCGCGGGTGAGGTCGAGGCGGTCGGGGTCGTCGAAGACCTCCGGGTCCCGGTTGCCGATGTCGTTGGGCATGATGACGCCCTCGCCCGCGCGGATCAGCTGCCCGCCGACCTCGATGTCCTCCAGCGCGACCCGGCGGCGCCCGTTGTGCGTGATGTGCAGGTAGCGCAGCAGTTCCTCGACCGCGCCGGCCACGACCTTGGGGTCCTCGGTCTCGCGAAGCAGCGCCAGCTGCTCGGGGTGCTCCAGCAGCGCGAGGGTGCCCAGGGCGATCATGTTGGCGGTCGTCTCGTGCCCGGCGATGAGCAGCAGCACGCCCATCTGCGCGACGTCCGAGCGCTCCAGCTCACCCGCCTTCACCCGCTCGCACAGCCCGGAGAGCAGGTCGTCGCCCGGATTTTCGAGCTTGCAGCCGACGAGGTCGTCCAGGTAGCCGGTGAGGTTGCCCATCGCCTCGGCGCGCTGCTCGGGCGTGGCGTCCCGACGGATGATGACCTTGCTGTTGTCCTGGAAGAAGTCGTGGTCGGAGTAGGGGACGCCGAGCAGTTCGCAGATCACCAGCGACGGCACCGGCAGCGCGAACGCCTCGACGAGGTCCACCGGTTTCGGTCCGGCCAGCAGCGCGTCGATCTGGTCGTCGACGATCTTCTGCACCGCGGGTCGCATCGCTTCGATGCGCTTGACGGTGAACGGCGCGGTCACCATCCGGCGCTGCCGCGCGTGCTCCGGGTCGTCCATCAGGATGAAGCTGATCTTCGAGCCGCCGGGCGGCGCGGGCACGCCGCGCGGGTAGCCGGGCCGGTCGGCGTCGGAGCTGATGCGCGGGTCGGCGAGCACCGCGCGCTGGTCGGCGTACCGGGTCACCAGCCACGACGTGGTGCCGTCGGCGAGCCGCACCCGGTGGATCGGTGCCTCGTCCTGCAGGGCCTTGAGCCGCGGCGGCGGGTCGAAGGGGCAGCCCGACGCGCGGGTCATCGGGTATTCGGGGATCTCCGCCTCGTCGGCCGGGTGCAGCGTGTTGGTCATGCCGACCTTCCTCGTGATCGTGGTCGTGCTGACCCGAAACTAGTGGGGCCGAGTGGATTAAGTCAACTGACTGAATTAGGCTATCCGGGACGACACCGGACAGTTCGAACGAGAGGTTCCCCGAGCATGCGAGCAATTCCCGGCAAAGCGGAGAAATCCGCTGCTCCAGGGGAAGATCGATCGAACCTCGTGGTCGTGGTGCTGGCCTTCGCCGGCATTTCGGTCGCGATGACCCAGACCACGGTGATCCCGCTGGTGCCGATGCTCCCGGGTCTGCTGCACGCCTCCGCGGCCGACACCGCCTGGGCGGTCACCGCGACGCTGCTCGCCGGTGCCGTGGCCACCCCGGTCGTCGGACGCCTCGGCGACATGCACGGCAAGCGGCGGATGCTGCTGATCAGCCTGGCGATGCTCATCCTCGGTTCGGCCATCTGCGGCATGAGCAGCTCACTGCCGATGATCGTGATCGGCCGCGTCATGCAGGGCCTGTCCTCCGGCGTGATCGCGCTGGGCATCAGCATCATGCGCGACGAGCTCCCCGCCGAGCGGCTCGGCTCGGCGACCTCGCTGATGAGCGCTTCGCTGGGTGTCGGCGGTGCGCTGGGCCTGCCCGCTGCCGCGTTCCTCGCCGAGCGCACTGACTGGCACGTGCTGTTCTGGACCTCGGCCGCGCTCGGCGCGCTGGCCACCGCGCTCGTGGTGACCTTCGTGCCCGAGTCGCCGGTGCGCTCCGGCGGGCGCTTCGACCCGCTCGGCGCGCTCGGGCTCTCGGCCGGGCTGATCTGCCTGCTGCTGGTGGTGTCCAAGGGCGCGAGCTGGGGCTGGGGGAGCGCGACCACGCTCGGGCTCGCCGCTGCGGGCGTCGTGGTGTTCGGCGTGTGGGGCTGGTGGGAGCTGCGCGTGGCCGCACCTCTGGTGGACCTGCGCACCATCACCCGCCGCCAGGTGCTGCTGACCAACATCGCCTCGGCGGTCTTCGGCTTCGCCATGTTCGCGATGTCGCTGGTGCTCCCGCAGGTCCTGCAGCTGCCCACCGGCACCGGTTACGGCCTCGGGCAGACCATGCTCGCCGTCGGCATCGTGATGGCGCCCTCCGGTCTGGTGATGATGGCGATGTCGCCGGTCTCGGCGCGCACCTCGAAGGCCCGCGGGCCGAAGGTGACGCTGATGATCGGTGCCGTGGTCGTCGCCGCCGGGTACGGGCTGGGCGTGGTGTTCATGTCGCAGCTGTGGCAGCTGATCGTCGTCTCCAGCGTCATCGGCGCCGGGATCGGCCTGGCCTACGGTGCGATGCCCGCGCTGATCATGGGTGCCGTGCCGGTGTCGGACACCGCTGCGGCCAACAGCCTCAACACGCTGATGCGCTCCATCGGGACCTCGGTGTCCAGCGCGGTGGCCGGGGCCGTGCTCGCGCAGATGACGACCGATTTCGGGTCGATCACCGTGCCGTCGCAGGCGGGTTTCCAGGTGATCATGGGCATCGGCTGCCTCGCTGCCCTGGCGGCGCTGAGCATCGCGGCGTTCCTGCCCGGGAAGGACCGGCCCGTCGAGGCCGTTCTGGTCACCGCGCGTGCGGCGCGCTGAAATCGGTTGCGGGCGGTGGTTGAATCGTTCGAGGAGCGCGGTGCGACCGGCCGCGTCGAGAGCTGTGTGAGGAATGCGTGATGAGTGAGGCTGCGCCGCCGGTCCCCTTCGACCCGGAGCTGGAGGTCTTCCTGGAGGCCATGCCCAGCACCGGGATGGGTTTCAAGCTGGAGGACGTTCCGAAGCTGCGGGAGATGTCGCGGCAGTTCACCACCGACGAGCAGCTCCAGGCCGACGGGTTCACCGTCGAGCACCGCACCGTTCCCGGGCCGCAGGGCGCTCCCGAGGTGCCGCTGGTGATCGTGCGCCCGTCCGAGGCCACCGGTCCGCTGCCGGTCGTCTACTCGATCCACGGCGGCGGCATGATCATGGGAGATCACCGGCAGGCCCTCGACGTCATGGCCACCGAGTGGGGTCGCGAGCTCGGGTGCGCGATCGTGTCGGTGGACTACCGGGTGGCGCCGGAGAACCCGCACCCCGCACCGGTTCAGGACTGCTACGCAGGGCTGAGCTGGATCGCCGAGCACGGCGCGGATCGCGGCTTCGACACCGAGCGGATCGTCATGACCGGCGGCAGCGCGGGCGGCGGACTGGCCGCCGCAGTGGCGCTGATGAGCCGGGACCTCGACGGGCCGAAGACCATCGGGCTGCTGCTGCAGGCCCCGATGCTCGACGACCGCAACGACACCCCGTCGGCGCACCAGATGCGCGGGCTGGGCATCTGGGACCAGCAGGCCAACGAGGTCGGCTGGACCGCGCTGCTCGGCGATTCCCGCGGCGGCGACGACGTCTCGCCCTACGCGGCTCCCGCGCGCGCCGACGACCTGTCCGGGCTGCCGCCGACGTTCATCGACGTCGGCTCCGCCGAGACCTTCCGCGACGAGGACGTCGCCTTCGCCACCCGCATCTGGCAGTCCGGCGGGGTCGCCGAACTGCACGTCTGGCCAGGTGGCTTCCACGGATTCCGGATGTTCCCCGGTGCCCAGCTGAGCAGGTCCGCCGCCGAGGCCCGGACCGCGTGGCTGCGGCGCATCGTCAACGCCTGAGCGGTCACGGGCAGCTCTGGTCCGAATCGACCGGACACATCGGACATCGATCATGGTTGAGAACTGCCCGCGGGCTCACACCGCGGCCGAACGCCGGCCCGGGCGGTAGCTCTCTCGGACGACCTTCGAGTAGGGCGCCGGGCTCACGACGGCGCGGACCGAGAACTGCTCGTGGGGCTGGACGGTGGGCTTGCGCGTGCCGCCGTCCGGCTCGCCCCACACCACCCGCACCTCCGCGCCCAGCGGAACGTCGGGTGCGACCGTGGCCAGGGACAGTCCGGTGCGCTCGTTGGCGCTGAGTCCGGTGAACAGCGACAGGCCCACCGCGTTGCCGTCGGCGTCCAGGACCGAGTCGAAGTTGGACGAGCCGTAGTTGGCGTTGGGCAGGTCGAAGAACTGGTACTGCGGCCCCTCGGGCTGCGCCGGGTTCGCCAGCAGCTCGCCCAGGTCCTGGGCGTTCCACGCCAGCGTCACCTTGCGCCGCTGGGTCGCCGGATCGATGCGCTCCAACGCGTCCCGGCCCACGAAGTCGTGGTCGAACTTCACGAACGAGCCGTACCCCAGCTCCCACGGGTTGAGGTAGTAGTCCTCGATGTCGTCGGAGAGGAAGCTGCCCGCCAGGGCGTTGGTGGCCTCGTAGCTGTCGGCGCCGAGCCATTCGCGGTAGTCGCGCAGCTCCTCACCGGTGTAGATCGCGGGAAGCGGTGAGGGGATCCAGCCCGACTCCAGGGTGTTGCACGCGTACGCGCGGGATCCGGTCTGCTCGATGCCGAACTCCCGACCGGCCTCCAGGATCGCGTCGCGCACCCGGTCACGGCTCTCGTACGGTCCCCAGATCTCCAGGCCGGGTGCCCCGGCCATGCCGTGCCGCAGCGAGCGGACCTGCTCGCCGGCGACGTTCATCGTCCCCATGCGGAAGAACCGCAGCTGGTCGACGGGCCCGCCGTGGACCTTCTCGATGATCTCCCACGCGTTCGGGCCCTGGATCTGGTAGCGCCACACGTCCCGCCGCACGGGGTTGCCGTAGGGCCGCGACGGTGAGCGCTGGTCCAGCCGGACGTCGACGGAATAACCCGAGCGACCCCGGTAGATCAGGTAGTTGGCGACGGGGGCGCGGCCCACGAAGACGAGCTCCTCCTCGGCCAGCCGGAACAGGATGCCGTCGCCGATGACCCCGCCCTGAGGTGAGACCGGGACGTACTGCTTGGCGGAGTCGACCGGGAAGTGCGCGGTGGAGTTGATCCCGTTGTCGGAGAACAACTTCAACGCGTCGCGCCCCGACACCCACAGGTTCACCATGTGGTGGGTCTGGTCGAACAGCACCGCCGTCTCGCGCCAGGCGATGACCTCGCGCCGCCAGTTGCTGAACTCCGCCGGGACCACCGGGTAGATGTAGGCCCCGAGCTGTGAGTTCCGGAGCAGGTCGACCGCGTTACCGGCCTGGTCCAGCACTTCCTGCAGGTTCTTCGCGCTCATCTTCCACCCGTCCTCGCGTGGTCCTGGTCCGCTCACGCTACGCAGCGGCAAACGGGTTGCGACACAGCGCAATTGCGGCTGCGCACCGGGCGGAACCGGACGCCCGCGGTGCGTCGGATGACGTACTCGCCGGTGTCCCGGGCGGGATCTCAGGTTCCGGGGCGGACATTTGTCGCACCCGAAACGGCATCCGCGCCCGGCGATCGACGCCCCGCGCTCGGCTGTACTGGTGCTCGCGCGTTCCGAAAATCCCGCGTCCCCAAGCACCTTCACAGGGAGCCCCACCATGACCACTCCGCAGGAGGTCGCCGGTCCCCGGTCCGGCCTCGCCGCACTGGTGCGCAACATCAGCTACGAGGTGATGCCGTTCAAGGGCACCGAGCAGGCCGTCGTGGAAGCCGTGCCGATCTCGGTGCCGCTGACCGTCACCGCGACCGAGGCCAAGGGCCTCGACGCCACGCTCGGGCTCGCCGAACGACTCCTGGCGCGCGGCTACCGAGTCGCCCCGCACCTGCCGGCGCGGCAGTTCGTCGACCGCGCGCAGGTCTCCGACGTGCTGGACCGTCTGACCGCGGCGGGCGCGGACTCCGTCTTCGTCATCGGCGGCGACGCCCCGCGACCGGCGGGGACGTTCCCCGACGCCCACTCGTTGTTGCAGGTCATGGCCGAGATAGGGCACCCGTTCGCCGAGGTCGGCATCAGCGGTTACCCGGAAGGGCACGGCAGCATCCCGCGACCGGTCGTGGACGAGGCGCTGCGCCGGAAGGCACCGCTGGCCACCCGGGTCATCACCCAGATCTGCTTCGACGCCGCCACCACCCGCGACTGGGCGAGCGGGGTGGGCCTGCCGGTCGCGGTCGGTATGCCGGGACCGGTGGGCAGGCAGAAGCTGGTCCGCATCTCGGCGGGGGTCGGGCTCGGCCGGTCGGCGCGGTTCCTGCAGAAGCAGCAGGGGCTGCTGCGGCGGTTCCTGCTGCCCGGCAGCTACGACCCGACCCGGCTCGCCAGGCGGCTGGGCGCGGTGGCACCCGGGACGAACCTGCGCGGGCTGCACATCTTCACGTTCAACGAGCTGGCCGGAACCGAGCGCTGGCGGCAACGGCTGCTCGACTCGCTCGCGGAAGCGCGCTGAGGGACGGCGGTTTCGACTACGGCAGGCTGATCGTGCGCGGTGACCGGCCGGGTATCATGGCCAGCGCTTCCGGCTCGCTCACCGAGTACGACGCCAACATCCTCGCCCTCGACCAGTCCTCCAGGACGGCGCGTCAACGGCGGTCGTCTAGCCGACCACCCCCACCCGCCGGGCCGGATATTCGAATTTCGCGCGAAATTCGAGAACCCCGCGCCAGGACGGGCGCTGCGAAGCGTGTAGGCACCCGTGCGTCGTCACGCTGCCGGGTGAAGGATTCGAATTTCGCGCGAAATTCGACGTGGAACTTTTGGGGTCGAATTTCGCGCGAAATTCGAACGGCCCTCCGCTCAGTCGCCCGCGCGGGTGGTGGCTGCCGGGATGGGCTCGCCGCGGGGCGGGATGGCGTCGGCCTGGGCCGGGTCGACGGAGGTGACCGAGCCGTCGGCCGTGGCCTCGGCGATGGCGTGCATGGAGTCCAGCGCCGAGGTGATCTGGAACTGCTCGTGCTCCGGACCCATGTCGCTGAGCTCGATGAGCACGCTGCCGCTGCCCAGCAGGCCGTAGGCGTTGCGGGCGATGCCCTGGTAGTCGCCGCCCGGGTACTGGGAGACGTTGGCGCCACCGGCGTCCATCGCGGACCGCGCGACCACCGAGACCTGCTTGGCCAGGTTCAGCGGTTCTTCCGCAACGCCCGGAGTCGTCGGCCACATCAACGACGCGGTGATCTCACGCCCGTCGCCGCCGACGTAGCGGCCCTGCATGTGGTAGTCGACCGAGATGTGCGGCTGGAAGTCGGCGTGGTGCCGTCGGATCAGACCCGCCTCGGTCGCCGGGTTGTTCTCCGGGGCCACTGCGGGGTCGTGGTAGCGGTTGATGTCGTAGCCCTTGCCCGCTTCGCCGAACTCCGGATCGGCGTCCGGGTCGTAGTTGTAGCGCCAGTTGTGCTCGTGACCGTCGGGGTTGGCGCGCACCACCACGTCGACGGTCACCTGCTCGCGCAGCCAGCGCTGGTGCTGATCGTTGCCGATGCCGACCTCGCGCAGGAATTTCAGGGCCGCAGGGGTTCCCAGCGGCTCGTCGCCGTGCTGCTGGGTGACGTAGAGGATGCGCTGCGGACCGTGCCCGACCCGCGCGCTCCACACCGGCCGCTGCTGGTTGCTGGTGCCGATCGGGGTCACCCGGACCTCACCGCGGCTGCGGAGCTGCAGGTCGAGCAGCTGCCGGGCCAGTTCCTCGGTGCTCGGCCGCGGGTCGAGCTCGCGCGCCGCGCCCGCCGGAGCGACGAGCCCGAGCGCCGTCACCACGGCGATCAACGCCGACAACAGGGCAAAACGTATGGAATTCGACATGACGACGAAGTCTGCAAGCCCGGACCGGCACCCGCAAGATCCCTACAGGTCGCGTCGCATGCAGGCCCTCGGCCACGCGTCCAGCCCGGCGACCGCCTCGGCGGCCCGGATCTCCCGCAGCCCCGGGGTGAGCTCGTCGTCGGTCAGGTACCGGAACCCGCAGCGCAGGTAGTAGGGCCCGTTCCAGGGGACCTCGGTGAAGGTGATCAGCGTCAGCGCCGGCAGGCCACGATCCCGCGCCCACTCCGCGAGGGTCTCGATGAGCCTGAAACCGATTCTCCGACCGGCGTGATCCGGGTGCACGGAGACCTGCTCGACGTGCGCGCACCCGTCGACGACCTCGGCGATCAGGTACGCCACCGGACCGTCTTCGGCGACCGCGACCCACGCGCGCCCGGCCTCCTGGAACTCCCGCAGCACCGCCAGCGACGGAGGTTCGTCGGAGGCCACCAAGTCCATCCCGACGTCGGCGAACGGCCTGCCCGCCGCCCGCTCCACCTCACGCAGCAGCGGAAGATCGTCTTCCCCGGCCAACCGGATCACCGCAACACCTCCCGCACCAGCTTCGCAGCTCCCGCACCCTTGTACCGGATTTCAGTGGAAATCCGGGGCCACGTGGTGTGCTGGGCCCGGGGGAGCGTTGTAACTTTGGGGGGATGGTGTCGCAGGAGCGTTCTGGGGCGTGGACGGTGGGTGTTCCCGAGGTGGATTGCACGACGCCGAACGCGGCGCGGATCTACGACTACGACCTCGGCGGTGAGCACAACTTCGCGGCCGATCGCGCCGCGTCGGAGGAGATCCAGCGCACGGTGGCGCCGACGGGACCGTTCATCGCCCGCGCCAACCGGGCGTTCCTGCAGCGCGCGGTGAGGTTCTGCCTGGACCGCGGGATCGACCAGTTCCTGGACCTGGGCTCGGGGATCCCGACCGTGGGCAACGTGCACGAGATCGCGCGGTCCCGCGATCCCCGGGCGCGTGTGGTCTACGTCGACGTCGAGCCGGTCGCCGTCGCGCACACCCGCCACCTGCTGGAGGGCGACGACGGCGCAGGCATCGTCCAAGCCGACGTCCGCGATCCCGACGTCGTGCTGGGGGCAGCGGAAACCGGGCGCCTGCTGGACTTCTCGCGCCCGGTGGCGCTGCTGACCGTGGCCGTCCTGCACTACATCACCCCGCAGGAGCAGGCCGAGATGCACCGCTACCGCGACGTGCTCGCCCCGGGGAGCGCCGTGGTGATCTCCACGCTCACCGCCGACGAGCGCGAGGAGGAGGCCGCCCGCGTCGAGCGGTTCTTCGCCGAGAACACCGCCACCCAGGTCACCTTCCGCACCCGGGACGAGGTGCGGGCGCTGTTCGACGGCACCGAGCTGGTGCCGCCCGGAGTCGTGTGGACCCCGCAGTGGCGCCCCGACCCGGCCGACCCCAACGGCTGGGAACCGCACCGCGCTGGCTGCTGGGCCGGCGTGGGCCTCGTGCGCTGACTGCTAGCATCGTCCCGACCTCGTTCGAGGTGTTCCTCGCCGGGAATCCACCGGCCTCCGGCGGCCGAGACCGCCTCCATGCACCCCTGCTCCCTCCGCTGTTGGATGCGGTTTCACGCCGCCGCGGCGCACGTGCCCGAACTTGCTCGGCAAGGCCCGGTACCTCGCGCTGAACGGTGCCGCGGCGGTGGGCGTGCTGCTCACCGTTCCCGCGGTCCTGCTCGGGGTCAGGTGGGGTTGGTGAGGAAGTCGTCCAGGTCTTCGCGTCGCGGTGAGGTGGCCGGGCCTCGGTGCTGGACCGACAGGGCTGCCGCCGCGTTGGCGCGCAGAGCGGCCGTGGGCAGGTCCGCGCCTTCGAGGAGCATCGCGGCGAGGACACCGCAGTGGGTGTCGCCGGCCCCGTTGGTGTCGACCGGGGTGACCGGGAAGCCAGGGATGCGTTGCGTGGCACCGCCGACGGTGAGCAGGCAGCCGGACGGGCCGTCGCGCAGGACGACCGCGGCCGAACCGCCCAGCCTGCCGGCCAACTTCCCGGCCGCGACCTCGGAGTCGGTCGCGCCCGCGAGGACGCGGGCCTCCTCGGCGTTGCAGCTGAGCACGTCCACCCTCGGCAGCACCGCGTCGAGCACGTCGGCGGGGATGTCGGCGACCAGCGGGCACGGATCGAGCAGCACGCGCGAACGAACACCCGGCAGCCAGGCCAGCAGCGCCTCCCGGTTGGAGGGGTGCAGCAGGCTGTAGCCGCTGAGGTAGACGACGTCGGCAGCCTCGGTGCGCACCTTCGCCAGCTGCTCCGGCAGCAGCCGTCCCTCCGCGCCGACGCCGGTGACGAACGTGCGCTCACCACCGGGCTCCACCAGAGCGACGCAGATCCCGTTGTCCGAGTCGGGCTGCTGCGGCTGCGCGGCCTCGATCCCCTCGGCGCGCAGCGCTTCTCGCGCCTGGTCGGCGAAGCGCCCGGTGCCGTGCGCGCCCGCGTAGACCACCTCGGAGCCCGATCGGGCGGCGGCGGCCATCACGTTGAACCCGCCACCTGGCAGCAGCTCGGTGCTCTCGGCGAGCACGTCACCGCCCGTCGGCGGCAGCGACGGCACCCGCATGACCAGGTCCAGAACGACCTGGCCGGTGTGCACCAGGCGGCCGGTCATGCCGCGGCCCTGCGGGCCCCGCCCAGCAGCGCGTAGACACCGGCGGAGATCACGAAGGTGATCACCCAGCCCAGCCCGTTCTCGCCCAGCCAGGTCTCGGCGAGCAGACCGGTGAAGAAGTCGTTGCTGCTGAACAGGTATCCGACCACGATGGCCAGCGCCCACGCGAAGAACGCGCGCGGCTCGACCCCGCCCCGGTACCAGTAGGAGCTGGTGCTGCGCATGTCCATCAGCCCGGCCGGGTCGTAGGTCGTGCGGTGCAGCATGTCGGTCAGGAAGACGCCGAGCCACGCGGTGATCGGGATGGCCAGCAGGCTGATGAAGGTGACGAACGGGTCGTAGAAGCTGTCGGCGACGAGCATGAAGTAGATGGAGCCGAGGAACGTCACGACCACGTCCACGGCGACCGCGTAGACCCGCTTGATGTTGATGCCCATGGTCAGCGTCGACAGCCCCGCCGAGTACACCGACAGGTGGTTGGACAGCAGGAGTCCGCCGACCGCGGCGATCAAGTACGGAACGGCCATCCAGGCGGGCAGCATCGCGCGGATCGCCGCCACCGGGTCCCCGGCCTCGGCCAGCGCCGGATCACCCGCCGAGAGCAGCGATCCCAGCGAGATCAGCAGGATCAGCGGGATGCCCGCGCCCACGGCGGCCGAGGCGACCAGCGAACCGGCCTTGACGGCGGGGGACTGGTACCGCGACATGTCCGCCGAGGCGTTCGCCCAGCCGATGCCGGTACCGGCGGCGATCGTGCCGATCCCGGCGATCACCACGCCGATGGGAGCGGGGGAGGCCGCGCCGACCGCGTGCCAGTCGATGGTGGCGACCAGGCTGATCGCGACCACGATGTTCAGCGCGCCGAAAACCCACGTGGCCCAACGCTGCACGGCCACCAGGACCTTGTGACCGAGTCCGGAGACCACCATCGTCAGCAGCTCGAAGATCGCGATGCAGATGATCGTCAGCACCGGTGTCGCCTTGGCCTCACCGGCGGTGCCGAACAGGATCGCGCACAGCGACAGCAGCGCGAACGCCGCCGTGGTGGTGTTGACGGTCTCCCAGCCCAGGCGGGAGATCAGCGACACCACGGTCGGCCCGGCGTTGCCGTGCACGCCGAAGACCGCGCGGGAGAGCGTCAAACCCGGTGCGCCGCCGCGTCGTCCGGCGATCGAGACCACGCCGACGATCGCGAACGAGCCGACCGAACCGATCACCGCGACGATCGCCGCCTGCCAGAAGGCCAGACCTTCGGCGACGAGCGTCGCGCCCAGGGGTAAGCCCAGGATCGAGATGTTGGCGGCGAACCAGACCCAGAACAGCTGCATCGGATGGCCGGTGCGCTCCTCCTCCGGAACCGGCTCGATCCCACGCGTCTCCAGCGCGCTTTCCGCGTTCTCGGGCGTGGCCTCGCGGACCATGCGATCTCCTTCAGCTACTGGAGTTCCTCAGTTCGAGCAGGCCGTCCACGGCCGGTTCCAGGTCGAGCGCGTTGACCTCGCGCACCTTGGTGAGCAGGTCCGGGGGGAAACCGGAAAGCCCGTGCTGCGCACCGAGGATCGCGCCGAGCACGGCGGCGATCGTGTCGGTGTCACCGCCGAGACCCGCGGCCGTGGTCAGCGCCTCGACCGGCGTGTCACCCAGCGCTTCGGCGAGGGCGAAGGCGGCGACCATCGACTCCTGGACGGCGACGGACGTTCCGATGACCTTGGAAACAGCGTAGGACAGAGTGGTTCGGTCCATGCCCCGGACCCAGCGCCGGGCCCACCGGATTCGGCAGGCGATGTCGCCACCCGCGCACCACCAGCCCTTGCGGGCGCCGAGGGCGGCGGCGTGCTCGCCCTGGTCGAGCGCGGTGGACAGCTCGGCGCCGTCGATGCCCGCCGACACGGCGGCGGCCACGGCGGAAGCACCCGCGATGCCGACGTTGGTGTTGTGCGTGAGCTTGCTGGCCGCCACGACCGCCTCCACCAGTCCGCCGAGCTCGGGCGGAGTGGCGATGGCGACCGGGGTGATGCGCATGGCCGCGCCGTTGGTGGTGCCGCCGCGACCGGCCTCCTCCGGATCGGTGCCGGATTCGAGCAGCTTCAGCGCGCGCTTGGTGGACGGGCCGAGCAGGTCCGCCAGGCCGCGCGCGACCATCCCGGCTTCCCAGTCCAGCAGCGCCTTCCCGAAGACCAT
Organism: Saccharopolyspora terrae; assembly: GCF_004348435.1. NCBI lineage: Bacteria > Bacillati > Actinomycetota > Actinomycetes > Pseudonocardiales > Pseudonocardiaceae > Saccharopolyspora > Saccharopolyspora terrae. Next base: position 24,970 of record NZ_SMKS01000019.1, read on the forward strand.
CGGGTCGATCGTGCCGGAACCGCCGATGAGCAGGTCGGCGACCAGCACCGCCTGCTCGGTGTCGTCGGTGATGGTTCCCGCGGGCAGGCTCGGCGAGATCGGCTGCTCGGCGACGGCGTCGCGCAGCGATCGGATGAAGCCGTAGTGGGTGACGATGTCCTCACGGGACATCGATTGCGTCGGCATGCCCAGGGCATCGCCGATCGCCAGTCCGTAGAAAGCGCCGAGCGCGCGGTCGCGTGTGCTCATGGGCGGCCAAACGTCAGGTGGAACTGGAACCGGTTGGGGTCGAGCAGGCTTGTCACCTGCTCGACGAGCTGCCCGTCGGCGGTGACGCTGGTGCGCACCGCCTGCAGGAACAGCTCGCCCTCGGGGCGTTCGAGCAGCGCGGCCATCCGGGCGGACAGCGCGCGGGTGCCGATGCGCTGGTCGCCGGAGCCGGCGACCAGCCCGGCCGAGAGCAGGGTGGCTGTTATGGAACCTTCGAGCAGCCCCTTCTCGGGCAGCTCGCGCAGTTCTCCGACCGCCGGGATCAGGGAGGTCTCCACCGACACCGGACCGACGGCCCGGTCCCTGCGCAGGCGGCGTATGGCGATGAACTCGTCGAGTCCGAAGCGCTCGGTGAGCTCGGCGTCGGTGGTGAGCTCGATGCCCAGCAGCTCGGTGCTGATGTCGAACCCGGAGTTGGCGAGCGCGGTGGCCCAGCCGACCGTCTGGTCGAGGGTGACCCCGTCGAAGGTGACGAAGGAACCGACGCCGCTGCGGGTGGCGATGAGCTCCTGGCGCTGCAACTCCGACAGGGCGCTGCGCACCGTGCCGCGGCTGACCTGGTACTTCTCCGCGATCTGGTTCTCGCCCGGCAACTGCTCACCGCGCGCGAGCCGCCCCGAGCGGATCTGCTCGGTGAGCTCGGCGATCAACCGGTCACGTTTCCCGAAGGGAACCTGTCCAGTCCTGTTCATTCCTGTACAGTAAGGCTACTGCCCGGTAGGCACAAGATATGACACGCTGACGGAGTAGTGGTCCCTTTTCGGGAAGTCCGTTGCGCGAGTCCCGGAATCAGCCGTCGGCCCGGGGGCACCAGCCCCACTTGGTGGAGCCGTAGCGCCAGCGCGTGTCGGGCGGCAGGTACTCGCCGTGCAGCACCCAGCCGTCCTCCTGCCGCGACCAGTGCAGGATCTGCTCCTCCCACGGGCGGCACAGCAACTGCCTGCGCTCCTCGGCCTCGCGGCACACCTCCCACGTGCGCACCGCGCCCTTCCACAGGCGGCCAAGCCTCGACACATCTGCAGATGATGCGACCGCCCACCGACATGCGAAAGGGCCACGCCGGAGGATCTGGCCTCATCGGCGTGGCCCGTTCGAGCGATTCCCTACAGCGTCTCGACCGTGTCCGGGTACAGCTCCTCGATGGCCTCGACGTGGTTGTCCGCCACGGCTTTCCGCTTGATCTTCAGGCTCGGGGTGACCTCGTTGTGCTCGATGGTCAGCTCGCGCGGCAGGATCGTGAACTTCTTGATCGTCTCGTGCCGGTTCAGGGTCGCGTTGAGGTCCTCGACCGCGGCCGCCACCATCTCGTGCGCCTTGGGGTGCGCGGCCAGCTCCGCGTAGGACAGCCCGCCCAGGTCGTTGGCCTGCGCCCACTCGACGATCGACTCCTCGTCGAGGGTCACCAGCGCGGCGCAGTAGGGCCGCTTGTCGCCGAAGACCACCACGTTGCTGACGTAGGGGCACAGCGCCTTGAACTTGCCCTCCACCGACTGCGGAGCCACGTACTTGCCGCCGGAGGTCTTGATCAGGTCCTTCTTGCGGTCGGTGATGCGCAACCGGCCCTGCTCGTCGAGCTCGCCGATGTCACCGGTGTGGAACCAGCCCTCGGCCGTGAGCACCTCGGCGGTCGCCTCCGGCATGTTGTGGTAACCGCGCATCACACCGCCACCGCGCAGCAGCACCTCGCCGTCCTCGGCGATGCGGACCTCGGTGCCGGGCAGCGGCTGGCCCACGGTGCCGATGCGGACGTCGTTGGTGCGGTTGACGAAGCTGGCCGCGGTGGTCTCGGTCAGCCCGTAGCCCTCGGCGATCAGCACGCCCGCGGCGTGGAAGAAGCGAGCGATGTCCGGTGCCAGCGCGGCGCTGCCCGAGATGAAGAACCGCAGCCTGCCGCCGAACTTCTCGCGCAGCTTGGAGAACACGAGCTTGTCGGCTACGGCGTGCTGGACCTTCAGCCCCAGACCCGGCTCTTGCCCGTCCTGCTGGAGCCGGGAGATCTCCAGGCCCACCGCGCAGGCCCAGCGGAAGATCTTGTACTTGAGCTCGCCGCCCTCCTTGGCCTGGACGACGACCTTGTTGTAGATCTTCTCGAAGATCCGCGGCGCACCGGCCACGAACGTCGGCCGCACCTCGCCGAGGTTGTCCACGATCTTGTCGATCCGGCCGTCCACCGCGGTCAGGTATCCGGTGCGGATCTGGCCGACCTGCAGGACCTTGCCGAACACGTGCGACAGCGGCAGCCACAGGTACTGCACGTCCTCGACGGTCATCTCGCCGATGGCGTGCATCGCCTCGGCCACGTAGACCCAGTTCGACTGGGCGAGCCGCACGCCCTTGGGGTTGCCGGTGGTGCCGGAGGTGTAGATGAGCGTCGCCAGGTCGTCGATGCCGACCGCCTCGACGAGCTGGTCGAACAGCTCCGGCTCGGCCTCGTGCTTGGCGCGGCCCTGGGCCTCCAGGTCGGCCAGGCTCAGCACCCAGTCGCCGTCGGCGGTTCCGTCGAAGGTGATGACGCGGGTCAGCTCGGGCAGGTTCTCCCGCTGCTCGCGCAGCTTGGCGATCTGCTCGTCGTCCTCGGCGAAGACGATCGTCGAGCCGGAGTCGGAGATGATGTAGGCGCAGCCCTCGGCCGTGGTGGTGGGGTAGATCGTCGTGGTGGCGCCACCGGCGCACATCACGCCCATGTCGGCGAGGATCCAGTCCATCCGCGTGCCGGCCAGGATCCCGCACCGCTGCTGCGACCCCAGGCCGATCGCGTGCAGCCCCAGCGCGATCGCCCGCGCCCTTTCCCAGGTCTGCGACCAGGTCAGCGAGCGCCACTGCTCGCCTTCCGGGTAGCGGAACGCCTCGCTGTCGCCGGACCGCTGGACGCGATCGCGCAGCATGTCGGGGACCGAGCGGAATTCTGAGGAGATCGCGGCAGGCATGAGCCGGAACGTAATCGAGGTCACGCACCCGCGCAATGAGGTTCGGACAAATCGGGAGGGGTCGTTCCGATCTGTTACCGACGAGTTGCCTTCCGGGGCGAACTCGCAGGTCGGTGCGGCCGATCGCACCGGAGGCGGACCCGATGTTCAGCGGGCCCGCCAGGTGCGGATCGGGTCGGTGGATCATGGAACGGCCCCCGCGTTCCCGGCGAGGAGGACGAGGGCGAGCACCGACAGCACGGTGAACACGGCCGCGGGCGGGCCGAGCACCGACCGGGCGATGGTCGCCAGGCCGGACATCGCCCGGGCTAGCACCACCGCCGCCGCGAACAGCGCGACCAGGATGCCGAACAGCATTCCTTGCAGGACGGAGGAAACGGTGTCAGGGGTGACGACCGGTGGGTCGTTTGCCGCCAGCACCTCCGGGAGTATCGTGAACATGCGAGCTCCCTTCACGGGTGTTTCCCGTTGTGAGGGTGATCGTGAGTGCGCGCAGCGCCCCCGGTCGTGGCCAAACGATTTCCGGGGGCGTTCGCATGTCCGGCCGACGATTCGCCGGCCGCGCCTCCGATGGATCCGAGACGCCGAGCGCCCGCTCCGCGGTGAAATTTCACTTCTTCGTTGAAGTTCTTCTCCGCCGAGTGAAACGCGACGCCGTCAGTATGCGATTACCTCAACAAACCGTCAATGTCTTTGTGGGGCAACGACTTGCCGTTATGCACCCGAGGTGTCAGTATCTGCTGGTCTTCAGCGGTTCAGTGAAGTTTGGTGAAATTATCCGAACGGAGTGAAGGAGACGGCGCGATGGCCCGTCCCGGGAACCAGGGCGGAACCGGACGGCTCGGCTCGCGACTTCGCGAGCTGCGCGAATCCCGCGGTATGACGCAACTTCGGCTGGGCCGGTCCCTCGGAGTCGCGGTGTCGAGCATCTCCTCCTGGGAGAGCGGGGCGAAACTGCCGCCGCTCACCCGATTGGCCGATTACGCGACGTTCTTCGCCGCAGGCGCCACCACCGGCGGGGTCCCGCCGGAGAACCAGCTCACCGGCGAGCAGCGCGAAGAGCGCCTGCGGCTCAAGCAGGAGCTCGACCGGCTGCGGACGGCGCTGGACGAGATGCGCGACCCCGTGGAAGCCGAAGCGAGGCAGGACTTCTGGCACTTCCCCGACGGGGGGCCGGTCCTCATCGTCACCGGCGGTCTCAGCGAGAAGCACTGGTCGCCGCTGGGCACCCCCAGCGAGCCCAACTTCCTGTCGCTGGCCCGCTGCGCCGACCTCGACGCCGCGGTGGAGCTGTTCGGGACGGTGCGCGCGGCCAACCCGCGTTCAGAGGTGGAGATCCGGCTCGAGAACCTCGGCGACGACGACCTGCGCGCCCACCTGGTGTTCCTGGGCAGCGGCGCGGCCAACCCGTGGGTGGAGTGGCTGACCGCCGAGTGGCCGGTCCGGCAGGTCCCCGACGAGGACGTCCCCGACGGGTCGGTGTTCGAGATCGACGGCGAGCGCAGGCTCAAACCCGGCTTCCGCGGTGATCAGCTGGTCGAGGACGTCGGAATGCTCGCGCGGATCCCGAACCCGAACAACATCCGCCGCACGCTGACCTTCTGCAGCGGCGTGTTCACCAGGGGAGGGTTCGGCGCGGTGCGCTGCCTGACCGATCCGCAGGCCAGGGACCGCAACCTCTCCTACCTCCGCGACAACGTCGAGGACCTCGACCGCTTCGGGGTGCTGATGCGGGTTCCGGTGATGCGGCACGTGACCGGCACGCCCGACCTGCAGAACCCGGCGAACCGGCTCTACGAGTGGCGACCGAAGACCTGATCGCGAGGAGGCAGCGGTGGTGAGTGCACAGCGGTCCGGTCTCGGCGCACGGCTGCGGGAACTGCGCCAGGGGCACGGTCTGACGCAGGGGAAGCTGGCGCGGGTGCTCGGCGTGGCGGTCTCCAGCGTCTCGCAGTGGGAAGGCGGCGTGAAGGTGCCGCCACCGCCGCGGCTCGGCGACTACGCGACCTTCTTCGCGGCCGAGAACCCCGCGAGGAACGGCAAACTTCCGTCACCGGCCTCGCTCTCCGAGCAGGAGCGCCGGGTCCGCGCGAAGCTCAAGGAGGAGCTGGACGCGCTGCGGTCCCACTCGGAGGATTCCGCCTCGGCGCAGGGGTTCTCGGACTTCTGGAGGTTCCCCGACGGCGGTCCGGTGCGCATCCTCACCGGGCGCGTTCCGGCCCGGAACCTCTCGCCGCTGGCCTCGCCCGAGCGGCGCAACTACATCGGGATGTCCTCCTACGCCGACGGCGACTCGTTGATCGAGCTCTACGGGCACGTCCGGGCGCTGAACCCCGTGTCGGACGTGCGCTTCGACATCGCCCGCCGCATCGACCCCCACGACCTGCAGGCGCACCTGGTGCTGCTGGGCAGCCCGGCGATGAACCCGATGCGGCGGCAGGTGCGCTTCGGCCTCCCGGTGCGCCAGGTCGAGGTCGACGACCTCGGGCACGGAGAGGTCTTCGAGGTCGCCGAGGAGTCCCGGCAGTACCGGCCGACGCTGCACGACGACCGGCTCATCGAGGACGTGGGCATGCTGGCGCGCTTCCCCAACCCCTACAACGTGCGGCGCAGCCTGACCTTGTGCAGCGGTGTGTTCACCCGCGGCGGGTTCGGCGCGGTCCGCTGCCTGACCGACCCCGAGCTGCGCGAGCGCAACCACGAGCGCCTCAAGCACCGGATCGCCGACCCGGACAACTTCGGGATGCTGATGCGCGTTCCGGTCGTGCGCAACGCGACGGCCACCCCGGACCTCAGCAATCCCGACACGTGGCTGCGGGCGTGGTCCCCGATCAAGTCCTGAGCGCTCCTCCGCGTCACCAGGGGTGACACTCCCGCGCTCGGTGGGCGATTTGTCGGGGCCGCTGGTTACCGTCGTGGCAGTTCCCGGAAGCTGAGGAGGAGTCATGGCGGAAGTCGATGCGGTGCAGCCCAACGGGACGCCCGCGTGGATCGATCTGGGGACCCCGGACCTCGATCGTGCGATGCAGTTCTACGGCGCCGTGTTCGGATGGGAGTTCGACGTGGGGCCCGAGGAGACGGGCCGCTACACGATGTGCCTGCTCCGGGGCAGGGAAGTCGCCGCGCTCATGCCCAACCACGACCCGGGAGCGACCGAGTTCTGGTGGAACGTCTACTTCGCCACCGATGACGTCGCCGGCACCGTGTCCAAGGCGGAGGCCGCCGACGGCCACGTGATCACCCCGCCCATGGACGTGATGGACAAGGGCCGGATGGCGATTCTCTCCGACCCGGTCGGCGGGCAGTTCGGGCTCTGGCACGGCAACCGCCACGTCGGCGCCCGCCTGGTCAACGAGCCGAACACGTTGCTGCGCAACGATCTCGTCACCCCGAACCCGGGTCCGGCGCGGGAGTTCTACCCGAAGGTCTTCGACTTCAGCCTGGACAGCGACGGGTACTTGGGCGAGGACGACTTCACGTTCCTGCGCCGACCTGACGGCCACGAGATCGGCGGCATCCTCGGCGACCCGTCGGCCCCCGCTTCGTCCTGGGGCACGCTGTTCATGGTCGAAGACGCCGACGCCACCGCGCGACGCGCCGCCGACGCGGGCGGTGTGGTCCAGCCGCCCTACGACATGGCCTACGGCCGCATCGCCGAGATCAAGGACCCGTTCGGCACGCCCTTCACCATCGGTGCCGCCAAGACCGGCTGAGCACCGGCGTGATCGGGATCTCCTCCAGGTGTCGAACGGGAGCTCAGAGCCGAGACGGGGACCGCGCCGGGAGCTGCGCGGGGTTGTCTCGTGCCCGCGGATGGTTAGCCTGAGGGTGCTGGTGGTTCGTCCGGTCGAGCGGTGAGCGCGATGGGACGAGGCAAGAGGGAACCCGGTGCGAATCCGGGACTGCCCCGCAGCGGTGAGCGGGAACGACCGCCGTCATCACGCACTGGACGTCACGCGTCCGGGAAGCGACGGCCAGTAGGACCGGTCTTGCAGACGAGACCGGGTGCCCGCGAGTCCGAAGACCTGCCACCGGCGCGCGCACCGACGGTGCGCGCTGGTCCGAGGTCTCGCGGGAGGGCCTGGCGGACGATCAGCGGGCGACGTGCGTCCGCTGGTCGGCGCGTGCCTGTCGCGAAGTCCTCGACCGACCACGTCGAGCTCGCGAGGAGAGAGCGTTGACCAGCAAGATCGGATCCACCGTACTCGGACATCCCCGGATCGGCCCGAACCGGGAGCTCAAGCGCGCCCTGGAGTCCTACTGGGCGGGCCGCAGCGTTGAGGCGGACCTGCGGGAGGTCGCGCGCCGGCTGTGGGAGGACACCTGGCGGGGTCTGGCCGAAGCCGGCCTCGACTCGGTGCCGGGCAACACGTTCTCCTACTACGACCACGTCCTGGACACCGCCGTCACCTTCGGCGCCGTCCCGCGCCGCTACGCCGAGCTGGGGCTCGGCGCGCTGGACACCTACTTCGCCATGGCCCGCGGCACCGAGGCCGTGCCGCCGCTGGAGATGACGAAGTGGTTCGACACCAACTACCACTACCTGGTCCCCGAAATCGGTCCGGACACGAGCTTCTCGCTCACCGACCGCACCGCCGTCGAGCAGTTCCTCCAGGCGCGCGAGCTCGGGGTGGAGATCCGGCCGGTGCTGGTGGGGCCGCTGACCTTCCTGCTGCTGTCCAAACCGTCCGAAGAGGACTTCGACCCGCTGGACAAGCTCGCCGAACTCACCGACGCCTACGAGCAGCTGCTCGGGGAACTCCACCGGGCCGGTGCCCGGTGGGTGCAGCTCGACGAGCCCGCGCTGGCCGCCGACCGCACCCCGCAGGAGCTCGACGCGCTGCGCAACACCTACCGGCGCCTCGGCGACCTCGCCGAACGCCCCGCGATCCTCACCGCCTGCTACTTCGGCGATCCCGGTGACGCGCTCGGCGTGCTCGCCGCCGCGCCGATCGAGGGCCTCGCCCTGGACCTGGTCACCGAACCGTCCACTGCGGACCGAGTCGTCGCCACACCCGGGTTGCGCGACAAGGCCCTGGTCGCGGGGGTGATCGACGGCCGCAACATCTGGCGCGCCGACCTCGACCGGTGCATGACCGCGGCGGCGACGCTGCTCGGCTCGGCCGGTGAGGTGAGCATCGGCACGTCCTGCTCGCTGCTGCACGTGCCCTACGACGTCGACGCCGAGACCAACCTCGATCCGCAGGTCAAGCCGTGGCTGTCGTTCGCCGCGCAGAAGGTCCGCGAGGTCGTCACCCTCGGGCGGGCTCTGCGCGAGGGCCGCGAGGTCGTCGAGCCCGAGCTGATCGAGGCGCGTGCGGCGGTGGCCGACCGGGTGCGGGCGGAGCGGGTGCGCGACAACCGCGTTCGCGCGCGACTCGACTCGCTGCGCCCGCAGGACTCCCGTCGCACCGATTACGCGAAGCGGCGGGAAGCGCAGCAGAAGTCGCTCCGCCTGCCACCGCTGCCGACCACCACGATCGGATCGTTCCCGCAGACCACCGACGTCCGCAAGGCGCGCGCCGCGCTGCGCGCCGGGCGCATCGACGCGGCCACCTACCGGCAGCGGATGCGCGACGAGGTCGAACGGGTCATCGCGCTGCAGGAGGACATCGGCCTGGACGTGCTGGTGCACGGCGAACCCGAGCGCAACGACATGGTGCAGTACTTCGCCGAGCAGCTCGACGGTTTCGCCGCCACCGACAACGGGTGGGTGCAGTCCTACGGCTCCCGGTGCGTGCGGCCGCCGATCCTGTTCGGCGACGTGCGGCGACCGGAACCGATGACCGTCGAGTGGGCGGCGCACGCGCAGCGGCTCACCGACAAGCCGGTCAAGGGAATGCTGACCGGGCCGGTCACGATGCTGGCGTGGTCGTTCGTCCGCGACGACCAGCCGCAGGCCGACACCGCCCGCCAGGTCGCGCTCGCCATCCGCGACGAGGTCCGCGACCTGGAGGCCGCCGGGATCCGCGTGGTGCAGGTCGACGAGCCCGCGCTGCGCGAACTGCTGCCGCTGCGGGCCGAGCAGCGGCCGGCCTACCTGGAGTGGGCGGTGGAGTCGTTCCGCCTGGCCACCTCCGGGATCGCCGAGGCGACCCAGATCCACACCCACCTGTGCTACTCGGAGTTCGGCGACGTCATCGACGCGATCGTGGCGCTCGATGCCGACGTCACCAGCATCGAGGCGGCCCGCTCCCGCATGGAGGTCCTCGCCGACCTCAACGAGGTCGGTTTCGACCGGGGCGTGGGGCCGGGCGTCTACGACATCCACTCACCCCGGGTGCCCGACGAGGAGGAGATGGAGGAGCTCCTGCGGGCCGCCCTCAAGGCGGTCCCGGCCGACCGGCTGTGGGTCAACCCGGACTGCGGTCTCAAGACCCGCGACTACCCGCAGGTCGAACCGGCGCTGCGCAACATGACCGACGCAGCCCACCGCACCCGCCCCTGATCCAGCGGGGTCCCCACCACCAGCGGCCCTGGTGATGGTGCACCGGGCAGTTCCGGTCCGAACCGTCCACGATCGAAGTCCGGTCGGTTCGGACCAGAACCGCCCCTCAGTCCCAGGTGAGCGCCGCGCCCGACTGGTACTCCGTCACACGGGTCTCGAAGAAGTTCTTCTCCTTCTTCAGGTCCATCGTCTCCGACATCCACGGGAACGGGTTGTCGGTCTCCGGGAAGACCGGCTCCAGGCCGAGCTGCGCGCAGCGGCGGTTGGTGATGAACCGCATGTACTGCTCGCACACCTCGGAGTTCAGCCCGAGCATCCCGCGGGGCATGGTGTCCCGGCCGTAGGCGTTCTCCAGCTCGCACGCCTCGCGGAGCATCGTGCGCGCCTCCTGCTGGAACTCCGGGGTCCACAGGTGCGGGTTCTCCAGCTTGATCTGGTTGATGCAGTCGATGCCGAAGTTCAGGTGGATCGACTCGTCGCGCAGGATGTACTGGTACTGCTCGGCGATCCCGACCATCTTGTTCCGCCTGCCCAGCGACAGGATCTGCGCGAACCCGGTGTAGAACCACATGCCCTCGAAGATCACGTAGAACGCGATGAGGTCGCGCAGGAACGCCTGATCGGCCTCCGGCGTGCCGGTCGCGAACTCCGGGTTCTCCAGGTTCTGGGTGTAGCGCAGCGCCCACGCGTCCTTGTCGGCGATCGACGGGATCTCCCGGTAGGCGTTGAACAGCTCGCCCTCGTCGAGCCCGAGGCTCTCGCAGATGTACTGGAACGTGTGGGTGTGCACGGCCTCCTCGAAGGCCTGCCGCAGCAGGTACTGCCGGCACTCCGGGTTGGTGAGGTGCCGGTAGACCGCGAGCACGATGTTGTTGGCCACCAACGATTCCGCGGTCGCGAAGAACCCGAGGTTGCGCTTGAGCATGGTGCGCTCGTCCTCGGTGAGCCCGTCGCGGGACTTCCACAGCGCGATGTCGGCCTGCATCGACACCTCGGTGGGCATCCAGTGGTTGTTGCACCCCGCGAGGTACTTGTCCCAGGCCCAGCCGTACTTCAGCGGCAGCAGCTGGTTGACGTCCGCCCGGGAGTTGATCATCGCCTTCTCGGAGACGTCGACCCGCCCGCCGTCGCGGTCGATGGTGCCGAGTCCGGTGGTGGTGCTCATGAGCTCCTTCTCCTGGGGGATCACTGGCAGGCCTCGCAATCGGGGTCCTCGACCGAGCAGGCCGCCGCGGGAACGGCGTTCAGCTTGCCGTCGGTGCCGCGCAGCGTGGACTTCTCCACGTGGGTCGCGCTGGACGAGCGCAGGTAGTAGGTCGTCTTGAGGCCCTTGCGCCAGGCCAGCCGGTAGAGCTCGTCGAGCTTGCGGCCGCTGGGCGTGGCCAGGTACAGGTTCAGCGACTGCGCCTGGTCGATCCACTTCTGCCTGCGGGCCGCGGCCTCGACCAGCCAGCGCGGCTCGATCTCGAAGGCCGTAGCGTAGAGGGCTTTCAGCTCGTCAGGGACGCGGTCGATCGGCCCGAGCGACCCGTCGTAGAACTTCAGGTCCGCGACCATCGCCTCGTCCCACAGCCCGGCGCGCTTGAGGTCGGCCACCAGGTGCGGGTTGACGACGGTGAAGTCGCCGGACATGTTCGACTTGACGAACAGGTTGCGGTACAGCGGTTCGATGGATTGACCGACGCCGCAGATGTTGGCGATGGTCGCCGTCGGCGCGATGGCCATCACGTTGGAATTGCGCATCCCGCTGCCGCGAACCCGCTCCCGCAGCGACGACCAGTCCAGCGTCGAGCTCCGGTCCAGATCTGCGCTCCCGCGCGCTTCCCGAACGAACTCCTGGGAATCGATCGGCAGGATTCCCCGGCTCCACAGCGAGCCCTCGAACGAGGCGTAGCGCCCGCGCACCTCGGCGAGCCGGCTGGAGGCGTCGATGGCGTGGTAGCTGATCTCCTCCATGCTGCGGTCGGCGAACTCCACGGCGTCATCGGAGGACATCGGGATCCGCAGCTTCAGCAGCGCGTCGGAGAAGCCCATCAGCCCCAGCCCCACCGGGCGGTGCCGGCTGTTGGAGCGCTCGGCCTCGGGGATCGTGTAGAAGTTGATGTCGATGACGTTGTCCAGCATCCGCACGGCCGTGCGGACGGTCGCGGCGAGCCGGTCGCGGTCCAGGCCGTCGGCGGTGACGTGCCGGGCGAGGTTCACCGACCCCAGGTTGCACACCGCGACCTCGTCGGCGGCGGTGTTCAGGGTGATCTCGGTGCACAGGTTCGACGAGTGCACCACACCGGTGTGCTGCTGCGGCGAGCGCAGGTTGCACGGGTCCTTGAAGGTGATCCACGGGTGCCCGGTCTCGAACAGCATGGTCAACATCCGCCGCCACAGCTCGACGGCCCGAACCCGCCGGAACACGCGGATCTCGCCGCGGTCGGCCGCCGCCTCGTAGTCGCGGTAGCGCTCGGCGAACGCCGAACCGCAGAGGTCGTGCAGGTCGGGTGTCTCATCGGGGGAGAACAGCGTCCAGGACTCGTCGGCCTCGACGCGGCGCAGGAACTCGTCGGGCACCCAGTTCGCGGTGTTCATGTCGTGGGTGCGCCTGCGGTCGTCACCGGTGTTCTTGCGCAGGTCCAGGAACTCCTCGACATCGATGTGCCAGGTCTCCAGGTACGCGCACACCGCGCCCTTGCGCTTGCCGCCCTGGTTGACCGCCACCGCCGTGTCGTTGGCGATCTTCAGGAACGGGACCACGCCCTGCGACTCGCCGTTGGTGCCGTGGATGTGGGCGCCGATGCCGCGCACCGGGGTCCAGTCGTTGCCCAGCCCACCCGAGTACTTGGCCAGCAGCGCGTTGTTGCGGTAGGAGCTGAAGATCGACTGGAGGTCGTCGTCCACAGTGGTCAGGAAGCACGACGACAGCTGCGGGCGGGTCGTGCCGGAGTTGAACAGCGTCGGCGTCGAGCACATGAAGTCGAACGACGACAGGAGTCGGTAGAACTCGATGGCACGCGCGTCGCGGTCGTCCTCGCGCAGCGCCAGGCCCATCGCCACCCGCATGAAGAACGCCTGCGGCAGCTCGAAGCGGACGCCGTCGTGGTGCAGGAAGTACCGGTCGTAGAGGGTTTGCAGCCCCAGGAAGTCGAAGGCGAGATCGCGCTCGGCCTCCAGCGCCGCGCCCAGCCGGGACAGGTCGAAGCGGGCCAGTTCCGGGTCGAGCCGGCCCAGCTCGATCCCCCGCCGCACGTAGTCGGTGAAGTAGGAGGCGTAGCGGTCGCGCATCTGCTCCTGGTCGGTCTGCTGCGGAGCACCGGCCAAGTAGCTCAGCGCTTCGCCGCGCAGCTTGTCCAGCAGCAGCCGGGCCGTGACCAGGGAGTAGTTCGGCTCGGACTCCACCAGCGTGCGCGCCGACATGATCAGCGCTTCGCCGAGTTCGGCGTCACCGATGCCGGGGTAGACGTTGCGCTCGACCTCGGTGAGCACCGCTGACGGGTCCACGTCGGCGAGTCCCGCGCAGGACTGCTCGACCACAGTGGACACGCGGCCGCCGGTGAGCGGAATGGGTTCGGACAGTGCGGTGTCGGTCACCGGGACTCTCTCCTCGCGAGCTCGGAAGGCATGCCCGGAACCGGCGGCAGCACGCGAGGACGCGACGGAAGCGAAGACCATCGCATGTCCGCGTGGACCCTCCCGCGAGGTCCCGGACGGCGCGCACGGGCGTGCGCGCGCCGGTGGCAGGTCTTCGGACTCACGGGCGCCCGGTCTCGTCTGCAAGACCGTGCCTACTGGCCGTCGCTTCCCGGACGCGTGGCGTCCAGTGCTCAATGACGGCGGTCGTTCCCGTTCACCGCTGCGGGGCAGTCCCGGATTCGCACCGGGTTCCCTGTTGCCACACCGGACCCGCGCGGGCCCGGTGAACCACCAGCGAGCGACACTCTACATCTTGGGTCTGACTCGTCCACCGACACCAACATGGGCGTGTCGGAGGGAGAAATGAGTCACTTCCCGAACCACTTCGACAGGTGGGGGAGGAGGTCCTGCTGATCGTGTCCGACCCATGCGACGTGACCGTCCGGGCGCAGCAGGACGGCGGGAGCGTCGAGCTCCGCGCCGACGTCGACGACGTGATCGACCCGGTCGTCCCAGCCGTCGACCGAGAGCTCGCCGGTCCGGTCGAGCAGCAGTCCGCGCCCGGCCCGCATCAGCTCGTAGAGGCGACCGCGCCCGAGCTCGACGTCGCGCATGCGCCTGCCGATCAGGTCGTGCTCCCCGCCGAAGTCGTAGCGCACGTCGAGCGCGATGATCTTCTCGGTCAGGTGCCGGTTGACCTCGTCGAAGTCCATCAGCTCCGACACCAGCCGCCGCACCGCCCGCGGGCCCGGCTCGGTGGACATCAGCTGCATCTGCGCGCGCGTGTTGTCCAGGACCGCGGCGGCCACCGGATGCCGTTCGTCCTGGTAGCTGTCGAGCAGGTCCGCCGGTGCCCACCCGGCGATCTCGGCGGCGAGCTTCCAGCCGAGGTTGAACGCGTCCTGGAGACCGAGGTTGAGCCCCTGGCCGCCGACCGGCGGGTGGATGTGCGCGGCATCGCCCGCGAGCAGCACGCGGCCCGAGCGGTAGCGCTCGGCCTGCCGGGTCGCGTCGCCGATGCGCGCGAGGCGGCGAGGCGAGTGCGCGCCGAAGTCGGTGCCCGCGATGGCCTCCAGCTGGCCGGTGAGCTCCTCGAGCGTCGGAGGTGTCGAGCGGTCGTCGGCCACACCGGCGGCGGGCACCACGACCCGGCACCACTCGCCGTCGAGAGGGCCGACGCCGAAGCGCTTCTGGGTCGTGCGGACCTCGTCGGTCACCGCGGCCATCGTCTCCGGTGACGCGGTCACCTTCATCTCGCCGAGCAGCGTGTCCACTCTGGACGGTTCGCCGGGGAACCCGATGCCGCACAGCTTGCGCACGGTGCTGCGACCGCCGTCGCAACCCACCAGGTAGCGCGCCCGCAGCCGCGAGCCGTCGGCCAGCTCGGCGGTCACCCCGTCCTCGTCCTGATCGAGCCCGACCAGCTCGCAGCCCCGCCGGACGTCAACTCCCAGCTCGGAGGCTCGCTCGGCCAGCAGCCGCTCGGTCGTGGTCTGCGGGATGCCCAGCACGTAGCCGTGCGCGGTGTCCAGGCGCTCGGGCGCGGGCTTGGAGATGGCGGCGAAGAACCCTCCGAGCGGGTACTTCGTTCCCTCCGCCAGGAACCGCTCCAGCAGGCCCCGCTGGTCCAGGACCTCGATGCTGCGCACGTGCAGACCCAACGCCCGCACGAAGTCCGTGGGCTCCGCGGCCTCGTCCACCACGACCACGCCCACCCCGTGCAGCCGCAGCTCCGCCGCCAGCATCAGACCGGTCGGACCGGCACCGGCGACAACAACGTCGATCATCTTTCAACCCCCGGTCACACCGTGCCGCGAAGTCGGCATCTTCGCAGCTCACGGCTTCAGATCGGAGATTCTGCGGCATGCCCGGGGGCTTGCCGCAAGCCCCCGGGTGCGCTATACGTTGAGCACGGCGGGAAAACAGCGCCGACGCGTCACCGGGCCTGGAACAGCTCCACCACGTTGCCCGACGGATCGCGCAACAGGACCTGCTGACCGCCCGGACCGCAGATGACGTCATTGCGGAAATCAACACCTTCGGCGCGCAGCCGATCCACCTCGGCGGCCAGGTCGTCGACGATGAGGTGGATCCGGTTCCACCCGCCGGGCCCGGGGACCGCGCCGTCCGGCATCGCCCGGCCCGCCGAACTGGTCGGACCGCTCAGCAGCAACCGGAGGGCACCCCTGGTGACGTCGGCGAACGCCGGTGCGAAGTCGTTCCGGACGGTGAAGCCGAGATGGCGCGCGTAGAAGTCGACGGCCTTGTCGACGTCGTCGACCATGTACCTGACGCTGACGAAACCACTGGCGTTCTCGGGCATGGTCTTCTCCTTCGTGGTCACATCCTGCGGATAGGTGGGTTCACAGTGATGAGCCCGGCCGGAGGGACGGTGTGACAGGTGGCGGACGACGATCGGCTCGCTCAGCGGTTCGAGCAGCAGCGAGGGCAGCTGCGCGCGGTGGCCTACCGGATGCTCGGGTCCGTGACCGACGCCGAGGACGCGGTGCAGAACGCGTGGCTGCGCCTGAGCCGAGCCGAGCCCGACGAGATCGCCAACCTCGGTGGCTGGCTGACCACGGTCGTCGCTCGCGAAGCCCTGCACCTGCTGCGGTCGCGCCGGCGTCGCCGTGAGGAGCTCGTCGACACCGCCGCCACCCCGTTGCCGGATCCCGTGGTCTCCGCCGTCGAGGGTGAGGATCCGGAGCAGCAGGCGCTGCTCGCCGACTCGGTCAGCCTCGCGCTGCTCGTGGTGCTGGAGTCGCTCAGCCCGGCCGAGCGGTTGGCCTTCGTGCTCCACGACATGTTCGACCTGCCCTTCGACGAGGTCGCGCGGCTGGTGGACCGCACCCCGGTGGCGGCCCGGCAGCTCGCGAGTCGCGCGCGGCGACGCGTCCGAGGTGCCGCGCCACCGACTCCCGACCAGGACATCGGCAGGCAGCGCGCGATCGTGGACGCGTTCTTCACCGCCGCGAACGCCGGCGACTTCGACGCGCTGGTGCGGTTGCTCGACCCCGACGTCGTCTTCCGCGCCGACTTCGGCGGTGAAAGGCCGCCCGCGGTGTACCGAGGGGCGGAGAAGATCGCCCGGCAGTCCCGCGCGAGTCGCGGTGCGGAGCTCCACCCGGTGCTCGTCAACGGCCTGCCCGGCGTGGTCACCGCCCGGTCCGGCCGTCCGGTGTCGATCATGGCGTTCACCGTGGTGGACGGCCGCATCGTGGAGATCGACGGCATCCGCGACACCGACCGGGTGAGGCGACTGACGGCCTCAGTCGTCCGATTCCGCGAATGACGGCCCGAACCTGCAACCGTTAGAACACCTCTCGCTGAATCCGGCCAACGATCTCATCCAGGGTGAGCCTCTCGGATACGGTGCGTTCGTCGATCAGGTCGAGCCGACCCGCCTGGCCGAACCACTCGCTCATCTCCGCGGCCCCGAACTCGGCGCATTTCGGCCGCGTCGCGTGCCGCCGCAAGGTCTCCGACCAGCTGATGTCGAAGTAGTAGAAGAAGCTCGGGCCCGCGTGGTCGTCGCGGAGGGACCGCAGCATCGCCCCGTAGCGGGGAGCCGACAGGATTCCTTCGAGGATCACGTGAAATCCGCGATCCAGCGCGAACCGCACGGTGTTCGAGATCAACTCGATGTTCGCCGCACCAGGCCGATCGTGCTCACCTAGCAGGATCCGGCGCAGGTAGTCCTGCTCCACCAAGGCCACGCCGCGCCCGACCCGTCGACGCAATTCCCGCGCCGCAGAGGACTTCCCAGAACCGGAAGGCCCGCGAAGAACCACCAGCCGAGTGCCGTCGTCACCGGTTCTCATGCGCCGTAGCTCAGCGCGGTCCTGTGGAACGCGGTCAGGACTGCGGCGTTGTCGCAGTCGAGTGTCAAGTCGAAACAGATGTCCATTCCGGGAACGTACCGTCGATGTCCGACATGTCCGCCGCACTCGGCCGAGCCCGGATTCCAGCGGAGACCGGGACGCTCCCGCGTCTTGGTGTGCGGTGGGGGATGGTCGGGTGGTGGTTCACCGGAGTGCGCGCCGGGACAACGCGAGCACGACCGCAGCCCCGAGCAGGGAGAGGCTGCCGGTGAGCACGGCCACGTGATTCCAGCCGGAGAGCTGGGCGGCGATGTCGCCGCCTGGTGCGGAGGCGAGAACAGCGACTACGGTGACTCCGATCGAGGCGCCGACGTAACGGGTGGTGTTGTTCAGCCCGACGCCCACGGCGGCGCGATCGGGCGGGACGGTGGCCGTCGCTTGACGACCAAGAGCAGCGTTGAGAACACCGGTGGCGACGCCTGCGACGAGCAGGCCGGGCACCAATCGTCCCGTGGTCGAACCGGTTTCGAGTCCTGCGAGGAGCAGCAGGCCGGCGCCGGTGGCAGCGAGTCCGATCGCCAGCTGCGCAGTCCCGGTCAACCGCGCGGCCAGCCGATGACTGAGCACGGCTGAGACAGCGCTCGCACCAGACCAGAGCCCCATCGTGGCGCTGGCCTCCAGCGTGCTCATCCCCATGCTCGTGACGAGGAACGTGCCTGCGAACGACATCAGTGCGATCACGCCGGTGCCTGCGGCCGTGGCCGCCACGATGGCGGCGAGGAAGTCAGCTCGTCGGAACAGCGCGAATTCCACCATGGGCGACCGGCTCCGGATCTGACTGATGGCGAAAGCCGCCAAAGCGACCACTGCGCCACCGGCGCACATCAGGGCGGGGAAGAGGCCACCCAGACGCCCTTCGACGAGCGCGACCAGCAGCAGTGCGAGCCCGCTCGTCATCAACGCGGCACCCAGCAGGTCCAGCCGCTTGCCCGGAATCACCGCCGTCTCCGGAAAGCACCACCGCGCGGTGACGGCGATGATCGCTCCTACCGCTGCGAGCAGCCAGTAGGGTGCGCGCCACAGATCAGCGAGGTCGAGAAGTCCGGTGAGCAGCGGGCCGAGCGCGATTCCCAGCCCAATGCTGGCGCCCCACCAACTGGCCGAGACCGAGCGGGCTCCGGCGTCGCCGGCGACGGCGGCCACGAGTCCCAGCCCGGTCGCGATCAGACCAGCCGCACCAGCACCTTCGACGAGTCGTCCGATCACGAACTGCGTCGCCGTGGACGCGGTCGCGCATACCACGGAACCGGCTGCGAAGACCCACGCGCCGAGTGCGAAAACCCTTCGGCGGCCGGACTGGTCCGCCAGAGCTCCCGCGGTGAGCAGGCTCACCGCGAGGCCGGTGCTCATCGAGCTCAGGATCCACATGGTGGCTCCCGGTGGGGCGGCCAGCGCAGCGGTGACCGTCGTCGCGTTCCCCAGCGGCCCCGAATAGGCCAGCATGGCGCCGAACGTGCTCAGCGAGGTCAGGGCGAGGGCCGCCACGAACGATCGACGTGCACCGTCGGCGGGGCGAGGTGCGGAAACGTGAAGATCTGGTCTGCTCACCAGACCATCGTGACACAGGGGCGGTCTGGTGAACAGACCGCTCTGCCGGTAGCATGGGGACGTGGCATTGGGAACCGGGTACGACCAGCAGGGCTGCTACCTCGCCCGCGCGCTCGAAGTGGTCGGCGAGCGCTGGACCCTGCTGATCCTGCGCGACTGCTTCTACGGGGTGCGCCGCTTCACGGACCTGCGCGAACACCTCGACATTTCCCGCGCCGTGCTCACCGACCGGCTCGACACCCTGGTCCACGCCGGCGTGCTGACCCGAGAGGACTCGGGCGGCCATCCGGAGTACCTGCTCACCGAGACCGGCAGGGCGCTGTGGCCCACGATCTTCTCGTTGGCGAAGTGGGGTGAGCGGCACACCCGCGGCGCACACCCCGCCCGGATCTTCAGCCACGCGGCGTGCGACACGGACATCGACGACTTCGGGCGATGCCACGCGTGCGGCCAGACCCCGGGCCCCGAAGACCTCGTCGTCCGCCCCGGTCCCGGCACCAACGCGATGCGCCGCACCGACCGCGTCGCCCGCATCCTCGAAGAACCCCACCGGATGCTGACCCCGATCGGTGCGGCGGCCGACTCAACCGGCTGGTGACCGAAGACCCGGTTCAGCCCGCCTCGTGAACGGGGCGTCGACGCCACCCAGCGTGCTCTTCCAGGACCTGGCGAGGACCTGCGTCGTCGCAGTCGAGGGTCAGATCGATTCCGACGCCCAGACCCGCACCGCAGGGGCCATGTCCGGCATTCCCACCGACCCGAGCCGCGGGGTACCCCGGACTTCAGTGGAAATCGGTACCGGGACTTCAGTGGAATTCCGTGTTCTGATTTCCATTGAAATCCGGAGGTTCGCCCGCTGGAGTGACGTTGGGTGGGGTGGTCGTGGTTCATCGGACGGTCGTTGATGCGCACGTGGTTCTGGTGCGGGAGGGCGGTGTGTTGCTCAGCCGTCGACGGGGTAGCTACGGCGACGGGTTGTGGCACCTGCCGTCTGGGAAGCTCGATGCGGGGGAGTCGTTGGTGCAGGCCGCGATTCGCGAAGCTCGCGAGGAGGTCGGTGTTCGCATCGAGTCTGCGGCGCTCCGGCACGTGCACACGCTGCACGCGACCGCGCCCGGCGTAGAACCTCGGCTCGGCGTGTTCTTCGAAGTGCGCGACTGGCGAGGCGAGCCGGAGAACCGGGAGCCCGAGAAGTGCTACGAGCTGGCGTGGTTCGGCCTCGACGACCTTCCCGCCGACCTCATCGCCTACCCCGCCGCGGGTTTGCGCGCCTACCGCGAGGGCCGTCCTTTCGGGACCCTCGGATGGTCTTGACGACCGCGAAAACCCCTGGTTCAGCGGACGCTTCGGAAGTTGTCCGCCGGGACGTGGACGGTGTCCATGGTGGTGAAGGTGACGTCGACCGCGTCCGGCAGCCAGGTGACCTCGCGAATGGCGGGAGGCGATGAGCCGAAGCCGACCTCGACCGGGTAGTAGTAGCTCGCGGCGTCCGGGCCGAGGTGCAGCTCGTAGCCGGTGCCGGCGAGGTGCCACAGCTCGACCAGGTAGAGCTCGCTGGACCACTGGGTCCCCGAGTGCTCGTAGGTCACGCCGGAGTCCCGGGACGTCTCCTGGTGCAGGATCTCGGTGCGCACCGAGATCGACGGTCCCACGAGGAGGATCAGGGCCAGCGCGGCGGCCGATGCCGCGACGATCGACAACGTCCTGCGCATCCGGGAATTGTGCCAGCGGTGAGGCCCGCGCCGACGCGCGGACCTCACCGGCCGGTCAGTGGATGTGCGAGCCGCCGTTGATGTCGTAGGTGACACCGGTGAGGTAGCCCGATTCCGGTCGGCACAGGAACGCGACGACGTCGGCGACGTCGGACACCCGACCGGCGCGGCGAGTCGGGATGTCGGCGATCATCGCGGCCTTGCGCTCCGGGTCGAGCTTGCCGGCCGTGATGTCGGTGTCGATCAGGCCCGGGGCCACCGAGTTCACCGTGACGCCCGACGGGCCCAGTTCGCGGGCCAGCGCGCGGGAGAACCCGAGCAGCCCGGCCTTGGCCGCCGAGTAGGCGACACCGCCGAACACCCCGCCGCCGCGCTCCGCCGACACCGACGAGAGGTTCACGACGCGGCCGAAGCCCCGCTCGGCCATGCCACCGACGACCCGCTTGGTCATCAGGTAGCTGCCCCGGACGTTGACCTCGAAGACGCGGTCCCACTCCTCGTCGGAGACCTCCAGGAACGGGACGGGGGAGGTGATTCCGGCGTTGTTGACCAGCGCGCCGATCTCCGGCAGCTCCGACTCGACGACGGACACGGCGGCGTCCACGGCAGCCTTGTCGGTCACGTCGCAGCCCGCGCTGACCGCGGCCACGCCGTGCGCCTCGACGACGGCGTTGGCGGTGTCCTTCGCGCTGGCCTCGTCGAGGTCGAGGACGGCGATGTTCCAGCCCTGCCCGGCCAGCGCGTGCGCGATGCCCTGCCCGATGCCGCGGCGCGAACCGGCACCGGTGACGATGGCTGTGCGGTTGTTGGTCATGCGATCTCCTTGGTGGGTCAGCCGAGCTCGGCGAGCACGCGTTCGCGGATCTGCGGCACCGAGAGCCCGTAGCGGTCGTGCAGCGTGGGCAGCGCGCCCGCGGCCAGGAACTCGTCGGGCAGGCCGATCGGCACGATGCGCTCACCCACCCCGGCGAAGGCCAGGCAGGACGCGACGGACTCGGCCAGACCCCCGACGACCGTGTGGTTCTCCAGCGTCACCACCAGCCGGTCCCCTCCGACGGCGGCCAGGATCGCCTGCCGGTCGAGGGGTTTGATGGTCGGCACGTGCAGCACGGCCACGTCGACGTGATCGGCGGCGAGCTCAGCGGCGGCCGACAGGGCGCGCATCGTCATCAGCCCGCTCGAGATCATCAGCACGTCCCGGCCGGTGCGCAGCTCAGCGGCCTTGCCCAGCTGGAAGCGGTAGTCGTACTCGTCGAGCACCGTCGGCACCGCGCCGCGCAGCAACCGCAGGTAGGTGGGGCCGGGGGAGTCGGCCAGCTGCGGCACCGCCTGCTCGATGTCCACCGAGTCGCACGGGTCCACGATGGTCAGCCCCGGGATGCCGCGCAGGATCGCGACGTCCTCGGTGGCCTGGTGGCTCGGTCCGTACCCGGTGGTCAGCCCCGGGAGTCCGCCGATGACGTTGACGTTGAGCCCCGGCTCGGCGATGTCCAGGCACAGGAAGTCGTAGGCGCGGCGGGTCGCGAACACCGAATAGGTCGAGGCGAAGGGAGTCAGGCCGACCTCGGCCATCCCCGCGGCCGCCGCCAGCAGCGACTGCTCGGCCATGCCCATCTGGAAGAACCGCTCCGGGTGGGCGTCGCGGAAGACGTGCATGTCGGTGTACTTGGCGAGATCCGCCGAGAGCCCCACGACGTCCTGGCGCTGCTCGGCGAGCCCGGCGAGCGCGTGCCCGAACGGGGCCTTGGTGGTCTTCTGGCCCTCGTCGGCGAACGAGGCGATCATCGCCGACGTGGTGGCCTTCTTCGTCGCGGTCGTCATGCCCCGGCCTCCTGCAGGTGGTCGCGTGCCAGTTGCCACTCGTGCGGCTCGACCCGCATGAAGTGCGCCTTCTCCCGAGTTTCCAGGAACGGGACGCCTCGGCCGACCCGGGTGTCGCAGATCAGCACCGATGGCGAACCCCGGTGCTCGCGCAGCTCGTCCAGCGCTGCCACCAGGGCGTCGATGTCGTTGCCGTCGACGCGGACGGCGTTCCAGCCGAAGGACTCCCACTTGGCCTGGATCGGCTCGGTGCGCAGCACGTCGACCGTCGGGCCGTCGGCCTGCAGCGCGTTGACGTCGACGAGGGCGATCAGGTTGTCCAGCCCGTGGTGCGAGGCGGCCAGCGCCGCCTCCCAGGTCGAACCCTCGTCCAGCTCGCCGTCGGAGAGCAGGTTGTACACCCGAGCGGGATTCCCCTTGTGGCGCAAGCCGATCGACATCCCGACGGCCACGCCGAGCCCGTGCCCGAGCGAGCCGCCGGAGATCTCCACGCCGGGGGTGTAGCTGGCCATGGCCGACATCGGCAGCCGCGAGTCGTCGGCGGCGTAGGTCTGCAGCTCGTCGGTGTCGATCACCCCGGCCTCGGCCAGCGCCGCGTACAGCGCGATGGCGTAGTGACCGATGGACAGCAGGAACCGGTCGCGGTCCTCCCACTCCGGATCGTCGGGCCGGAACCGCAGCTGGTCGGAGTACATCACCGCCAGCACGTCGGCGACGCCGAGCGCCTGGGCGATGTAGCCCTGGCCCTGGAGCTCGCCCATGTCCAGGGCGTTCTTGCGGATGCGGCGCGCCGACTCCGCGATCTTGCGCGTTCGATCAGACAACTGCTTCCTCCTTGCCGGTGGCGGCGCGCTCGACGGCCGCGACCTCCGCCTTCTGGACAGGGCCCCACGTCTCGCGGGTGAGCACCGCCGCGACCAGGCCCAGCACGCCGTAGCCGCTGAACAGCAGCGCCGGTCCGAGCCAGCCGGCCTGGGCGTACAGGGCGGTGGCGATCATCGGCGTGAAACCCGAGACGACCGCGGAGATCTGGTAGGCCAGGGATGCGCCGGCGGTGCGGGTCTTGGTCTCGAACAGCTCGGAGAACCAGGCGCCCTGGACTCCGGCCAGCGAGTTCTGGCAGAGCGCGTAGCTGATCACGAAGGCGATCACGATCAGCACCGCGGAGCCGGTGTTGGCCATCAAGAACATCGGCACGCCCCACGCCACGGCGGCCACGCATCCCAGCAGGTAGATCGGGCGCCTGCCGAAGACGTCCGAGAAGTGCCCCCACAGCGTGGTGGCCAGGATCCCGACCCCCGCGGCCGTGGTCAGCGCGAGCAGGCTCAGGGACCCCGAGGTGGGCGAGGTGTCGAGCTCCAAGTAGGACAGCATGAACGTCACCGACACCGCGTAGCCCGCGGTCTCGACCACGCGCAGGCAGAACGTGCGCAGCACGTTGCGCCAGTCGTCGCGCAGCACCTCCAGGATCGGGTTGCGCGCGACCTCGCCGGAGTCCTTGAGCTCCTCGAACTCCGGCGACTCGTCGATCTTGAGGCGGATCAGGATGCCCACCACGATCAGCACCGCCGAGAGCAGGAACGGGACCCGCCACGTCAGCGTGCCGCCGAGTCCGGCGCTGAGCAGGAACGCCAGGTTCGCCAGCAGCAGGCCGACGGGGAACCCGGCTTGCGTGATGCCGGTGTAGAGACCTCGTTTGCGCCAGGGCGCGTGCTCGAAGGTCATCAGGATGGCGCCGCCCCACTCCGCGCCGAAGGCGAGGCCCTGCACGATGCGGACGGCCACCAGCAGCACCGGCGCCCAGATGCCGACCTGCTGGTAGGTGGGCAGGCAGCCGATGAGCACGGTGGCGATGCCCATCAGCAGCAGCGAGGACACCAGCACCGGCTTGCGTCCGATGCGGTCACCCAGGTGACCTGCGATGATGCCGCCCAGCGGACGCGCTGCGAAGCCGACGCCGAGGGTCGCGAAGGACATCAGCGAGGCCGACAGGGGGTCGGAGCCGGGGAAGAACGCGTCGCCGAAGTAGAGGGCGGCGGCGGTTCCGAAGCCGATGAAGTCGTAGGTCTCGATGGTCGCGCCGACGCCGCAGCCGACGGCGACTCTGAACTTCTCCGGGCTGCCGTGCACCGACGCCCGGGATGGGGAGCTTGCCATCGCGATCCTCCTTGACCGGGTGGCTGAATGTTGAGTGTCAACAGTCAATGTTGACAGTCATCATAAGTCCGGTCGGGGGCGTGTCAAGGACGGATTTTCCGCCCCGCGCTCAGGTTCAGCTCTTGCTGTTGAGCAGCGTGACCGCGGCCTGCATGTGCTCGCGGAGCACGCGCACGGCGGTGTCGGCGTCGCCGCGTTCGACGGCCTCGACTATCGGCCGGTGGTGGTCGGCGGACATCGGGAAGCGCCGGTTCTCGGTGGACGCGCTCATCACGACCACCCGGATCGGGCCCTCCAGGTGCCGCCAGGTGTCGAGCAGGATCGAGTTGCCCGACAGCTCGCACAGCTGGGCGTGGAAGGCGAGGTCGGCTTCCAGCTGCTCGCTGAGGTCGCCGGTCGCCGCCTCGAGCTTGTCCAGCGCCGAGTGCAGCTCGCCGACCACCTGCGCCAGCCGGTCGGACTCGACGATCTCGGCGACCGCCTGGCCCTCCAGCGCGCAGCGGACCCGGAACAGCTCGTCGATCTCGTTCGGCGACAGGCTGCGCACCCGCAGCATGCCGCGAACGCCGGGCGTGACCAGGCCTTCCTGCTGGAGATGGCGCAGCGCCTCGCGCACCGTGCCGCGGCTGATCGACAGCTGCGAAGCGATCTCGACTTCGCCGAGGTGATCACCCGGCCCGTACCGCCCGGTCAGAATCGCCTCGCGCAGCGCCACCAGCGCGCGCTCCCGCAAGGTCAAGCGATCCAAACTGCGCAAACCCTCGTCCACCACGGAGGCGATGATAGCCCGCTGTCGACAGTCAACGGCGGAAGCCGCCAGGTGTCCTCACATCCGCCGCGCAAGCCCTCCCGCAGCCCGCGCTCACCCGGGAGGGGGAGGACCACCGAATTTCGCGCGAAATTCGACGCCAAACTTTCGGAGTCGAATTTCTCGCGAAATTCGAGGGTTACGCCTGCAGGGTGGTGGAGGGCGCGCAGCCGTACTTGTCGCGGTAGGCGGCGGCGAAGCGCCCGGTGTTGGTGAAGTTCCAGCGCGCCGCCACCTCGGCGACCGTGGACGTGCTCGCCGCCACCAGGTCCTCGTGGGCTCGGGCGAGCCGGATGTCGCGCAGGCACGCTGACGGCGTCGCGCCCACGTACTCCTGGAAGCCCTCCTGCAGGCGGCGGACGCTGACACCGGCGATCTCGGCCATCTCGGCCGCCGTCCACGCGCGCGCGGGGTTCTCGCGGAGCCGGTCCAGGACGCGGTTGACGATGCGCGGCCGGGCGGGTGCGGAGCTGCGCCGGTCGGGGTGCATGGCCAGGAGGAATCCCGTCATGATCGTGCTCGACAGCTGCCGCTTGAGGACGTCGTCGCACAGCATCGCGTCGGTCTCGCCCAGATCCGCGGTGAGGTTGCGGACGAAGTGCAGCCAGCCGCGGGTGGCCGCGCTGCGCCGGTCGATCTGCGCGGGCAGGTCCAGTCCGCCGGGCAGCGGAGCGGCCAGCACGCGATCGGCCTCGCGTTCCAGGCAGGCGCGGTCGAACTTGACCCCGACGACGGTGCACTCCGACGACCAGCGGGTGATCGGCGTGGTGCGGTTGGGCGGGAAGATCGTGCCGGTGCCCTCGCCGGAAACCACCTGGTCGCGGCCGTGCCGGGACTCCAGGCGGCCGGCCAGCGGCATGTTGACCTCGTAGGCGTCGGGATAGGCGCAGTCGATGGCCACGTCCACGCCCCAGCCGATCCGGCCGACGGTCACCGGCCCCAGGTCCACGGTGTGCATCGACAGGTCGAGCCGGTCGGTGGGCGACAGCGGGCGCAGCTCGTGCGGGAAGTAGGCGCCGGTGACGGCGCGGATCGCCTCGCTCCAATCGCGCGTCGCCGCCCGGCGGACGGCCTCCTCCGACGTTCCGGTCACCATCTCGCCCCCTCGTCCTTGAGCCGGCTTGCCAGGGATTAAACCGGCCGGGAACGCGATGGTTAAGCGCTGGGAGCGGGTGAGTCCCGATTCGTCGCGCAATCCGTCCCGGCACCGCGCCCAGCGGCTCGACCGATCCTGCCGAACCGTGGTGTTTTTCCTGCTGACACCGCCCGGACGGCGATCGGCGGATCCGCTGCGGAAGGAACCGATCTCCCGAACTGCGAGCGCGCAGGAGGAATTGCGATGACGATGACCACGCCGAGCTGGATCGCGGACGTGACGATGGAGCAGCTGGAGCGCGACCCGTACCCGTTCTACGAGCGCCTTCGCGCCGAAGCCCCGCTGGCCTACGTCCCGGCGCTGGGCTGCTGGGTGGCCTCCACCAAGGAGATGTGCAAGCGGATCGCGGGCACCGACGACAGCGACTTCGAGGGCGTCATCGCCCCGGCCGGCCGCCGCACCTTCGGCGACCCGGCGGTGCTGGACGCCAACGGCGCGGAGCACGACGACCTGCGCGCCATGGTCGACCCGGGGCTGCAGCCCAGCGAGGTGGACCGCTACGTCGACGGCCTGGCCCGACCGATCGCCCGCCGCTACCTGGAGGCGTTCGAGAACGACGGCGAGGCGGACCTGGTGTCGCAGTTCTGCGAGCCGGTCAGCGTGCGCAGCCTCGGCGACCTGATGGGCCTGCGGTCGGTGAGCTCGGACAAGCTGCGCGAGTGGTTCCGCAAGCTCAGCGCGTCGTTCACCAACGCCGGTGTCGACGAGAACGGCGACTGGGCCAACCCGGACGGCTTCACGCCCGGTGACGAGGCCAAGGCCGAGATCCGCGCGGTGGTGGACCCGCTGCTGGACGCCTGGACCGTCGAGCCCGACGACAGCGCGCTGTCGCACTGGCTGCACGACGGCATGCCACCCGGCGAGGTCCGCGACCGCGAGATCATCTACCCGAACCTCTTCGTGTTCCTGCTCGGGGCGATGCAGGAGCCGGGACACGCGATGGCCTCCACCATCGCGGGCCTGTTCACCCGCCCCGACCAGCTGGAACGCGTCATCGACGACCCGTCGCTGGTGCGCAGGGCGATCACCGAGGGCGTGCGCTGGACCTCGCCGATCTGGTCGGCGGTGGCGCGGCGCAACCACCAGGACATGACCATCGACGGCATCGAGCTGCCCGCCGGTTCGGTGGTGATGATGTCCTACGGCTCGGCCAACCACGACGAGAACGACTACAGCTCGCCAGCGGTGTTCGACCTGGACCGCACCCCGGTGCCGAACCTGGCCTTCGGCGCGGGCAAGCACGCCTGCGCGGGAACGTACTTCGCGACCGAGGTCGTGCGCATCGCGCTGGAGGAGCTGTTCGAGGCGATCCCGAACCTGGAGCCCGACACCGACCACGAGGTGGACTTCTGGGGTTGGGGTTTCCGCGGACCGGTCGAGCTGCACGCCGTGTGGGAGGTGTGATGGCCGCGCCCGAGATGACCCACGAGGTCCGCATCGATCCGCTGGACCGGTCGACGACATGCCCTGCGGGGCAGTCGATCCTGGAGTCCTGCCTGCGCGACGACATCTGGTTGCCGCACTCCTGCACGCAGGGGACCTGCGGCAGCTGCAAGGTGAAGGTGCTCTCCGGCGAGGTCGACCACCGCGAATCCTCGGAGTACACGCTCACCCCGGAGGAACGGGAGTCCGGGATCGCCCTGGGCTGCCAGGCCACGCCGATGTCCGGGCTCGTGCTGGAACCCGTCGAGCAGGTCGACCCCGACGACGGGGTGCCGCGCCACCCGCTGCGCGACCACACCGGGACCGTGGTGGTGCTCGACGACATCGCTCGGGACGTCCGGCGGCTGGTCGTCGAGCTCGACGAACCGATGGCCTTCAACCCCGGGCAGTACACCGAGATCCGAGTGCCCGGAACAGATGTGGCGCGGCAGTACTCCATGGCCAACCCGCCGTCGGAGACCTCGCGCCTGGAGTTCCACGTCCGCCGCACTCCCGGCGGGATCGCCACCGACGGCTGGATGTTCGCAAGCCTGGCGGTGGGGGAGCGCGTCGAGTTCAAGGGGCCGCTCGGGGACTTCGGAATGCCCGTGGCGCAGGAGGAACCGGCGATCCTCATCGCCGGGGGCACCGGGCTGGCGCCGCTGAAGTCGATCGTGCGGCACGCGCTGGCCCACGACCTCGCCCCGGAACTGCACCTCTACCACGGCGGTCGGAGCAGGCAGGACCTCTACGACGTCGAGTTCTTCGAGGACCTGGCGCGCGAGCACCCGAACTTCGGGTACCGGCCGTGCCTGTCCGAAGAGGACTGGGAGGGTGCGACCGGGCTCGTGACCGACGTGGTGCTGGCGGACTTCCAGTCCTGCCGGGGACTCAGCGCCTACTTGTGCGGACCGCCGGGGATGGTCGAGGCGGGGGTCAAGGCGCTCAAGCGCCGGCGGATGGCTCCTCGCAAGATCCACCGGGAGGAGTTCCTCGACGCCTCGCACGCCGCGAGGTGAGACCTCGCCCCGCGCCACCTCGGTGGCGCGGGGCGAGACCGCTAGAAGACGACGCCGGCGTCCTGGGCGAGGAGCTCGTCGGTGGCGCGTTCGGCCACGGCTGCGATGGTCATCGACGGGTTGCAGGCGGCGGTGTTGCCCGGCATGAGGGCGCCGTCGAGGACGTAGAGCCCGCGGTGGCCCTGCACCCGGCCGGCGAGGTCGCAGACCACGTTCATCGACGCGCCGCCCAGCGGGTGCCAGGTGTTGGGCACCAGCGAGGTGGTGTCGAGCCGGACCGAGCCGTTGCCCGCGACCGCGGCGACGCGTTCGTCGATGCGCTCGGCCAGCACCGAATCCGCCTGCGACGGCCAGTCCAGCACGGCGTCGTCCTTGGCCGAGTCGTAGACGAACCGGCCTCGTCCGGAGCTGACGCCGTAGCCGACCAGCATCGTGGTGCGCAGGTTCGGCGTCGGCGGCAGCGACGCCTGGATGACCGTGTTGGCCAGCGTCGGGTCGTCCCACTCCTTGCTGCCGTAGATCACCGGGCCGCCCTGCGGCGCGCCGAAGTCGTCGGTGAAGTTGGTCCAGGTGTAGATGCGGTCGCCGTTGGAACCCCAGTTGGAGCCGAGACCGTCGGGCATGTCCGGGATCTGGTCCTTGGCGGCGGCGCGCATCAGCAACCGGGTGGTGCCGGCCGTGCCCGCTGCCATCACCAGAGCACCGGTGGTGATGATCTTCTGCTCCAGCACGGTGCCGTCGGTGGCGATGCGGTCGACGTGGACCTGCCAGCGGCCGTCGCGGGTCTTGGCGACGTCGGTGACGTTGTGCTGCTCGGCGACGGTGACCTTGCCGGTGGCCTCGGCCTGGGCGATGTAGGTGACGTCGACGGAGTGCTTGCCGCCGTTGTTCACGCCGAACGCGCAATCACCGTTGGTGTAGGAGGGTTTCATCTCGCCGCGGAGCTCGCGCAGCGCGTAGTCCCAGTCGATGGGCATCGGGATCTTCTCCACCGAGAAGCCGGCCCGCTCGACGTTGCGGGCGAAGATCCGCGAGGCGGCGTAGGTTTCGCTGTTGATCAGCTCGTCAGGGGCGGTGGCGATCCCCAGCATCTCGGCGACCCGCCGGTAGTGGATGCGGTCCATGCGGGCGTAGTCGAGCCGCTCGGGCATGTTGGCGTTGAAGACCTCTTCGGTCGGTTGCAGCGTCATGCCCTGGTAGAGCAGGGATCCGCCGCCGACCCCGGCCGCGCACATGATGTCCATGCCGTTGCCGGTCACGCGCTCCAGCAGACCGGTGTAGCGCTCGAACGGCGGCGGGGAGAACCCGAACAGCGACGGGCCCGAACCCAGCCAGAAGAACCGCTCGTCCGGTGAGGCCAAGGTGGGGAAGGTGTCGGCGTTCGGGCCGGTCGGCCAGCGCTTGCCCCGTTCCAGCACGAGCACCGGGACCCCGGCCTGGGCGAACCGCAGTGCCGTCACGCCACCGCCGAACCCGGATCCGATGACGACCACCCGGTGCTCCTCGCGGGTGAGGGGCACGCGGCTGGCGGCGTTCGCGTACGGGCCCAGCAGGGACAGGCCTGTCGCCGCGGCGGTTCCGGCGAGCAGGGTGCGGCGGCTGAGTTCGGGCATGCGGTACCTCCACGGCAGGCGTCGTCGTCGACTGAGCCGGGAGCTTATGGAGCCAAAACGAGACATTGAACTGGTCGACGATCTCACTACTGGCTAGTAAGTTGAGTCCTCGTGTGGCCTGTCGGAGGTGAGCGGTGCTGAGCTCTCGCCGTACCGACGCGCGCCGCAACCGCGAGGCCATCCTGCGCACCGCCGATGAGGCCTTCGCCGAGGACGTCGACCTGGTGCCGCTGTCGGAGATCGCCCGCCGCTCCGGACTGGGCCGCGCCACCGTCTACCGGCACTTCTCCGACCGCTACGCCCTCGGGCTCGCAGTGGCCGAGAGCAAGCTGCACCTCCTGCGCGAGCTCGTCGCCGAGTGCGACTTCATCGAGGTGCTGGAGGAGCTGTTCGACGAGCAGATCTCGCGGCGCCCGCTGGTGCGGCTGTTCCGCGAGCTCCCGCCCGCCGACCAGCGCCGGTACGCCGGTCAGCTGGTCTCGATCCTGGCCCCGGGACTGCGCGAGGCGCAGGAGGCCGGGATCATCCGCAGCGACGTCGGCCCGGACGACCTGGCCCTGATCTGCGAGATGGTCGAGGGCGCACTGTCGTCGCACCTGCCGGCCCCGGGAGGCGTGGAGTCGGTCCAGCGGGTCGTGGAGGTCATGCTCGCCGGTCTGCGGGCCTGATCAGGGCTCGCCGGCGAGGACCTGCTGCATTCGGGCGGTGACCAGCGGTCGGCGGGAGTCGTGGTGGGGGAGTCGGTGCGCGAGCTGGCCCAGGATCTCCAGGTCGTCGGTCGGGTGGTCGCGGAACAGCGCCCACAGCGCCGCCACGTCCCCGCGGTCGAGGACGGCGTTGCGCAGCGACGCGAACAGCTCCTCCCGCTCGTCGCGGATCGCGGGCGCCTCGCTGGCCTCCAGCAGCGGGCCCCGGTAGGTCTCCGAGGCGGTGCGGATGTCGCCGTCGTGCAGAGCGCGGCGCACGGTGAGGAAGTCCGCGTCGACCGCCGCCTGCAACCGGTAGGGCTTGGTGGCGATGACGTGCTCGCCCAGGTGCGTGCGCAACCGGTGGATCTCCGCGCGGGCGGTCACCGGGTTGCCGCGCTCGCCGTAGAGCTGGAACGCCAGCCGGTCGGCGGTCAGGCCGGCCGGACGCATCGCCAGCAGCGTCAGGATCTCCGCGTGCCGCAACGACAGCGGAACGTCGCGCCCGTCGAGCACTGCGCGCGGCCCGGCGGAGTTCAGGAACGACAACGACAGCACGGGACGCGGACGGGTCCGCGCCGCCGACGAACCGGGCAGCCGCAGCAGGTATCCCTCGGCGAGCCGCTCCAGCACCGCTTCGCGGCCGTCGGCGAGCGTGACCCGGCCGTCGGTGACGTCGACGCGCTCGGGCAGCAGCGACGCCCCAGGTTCCACCGCCAGCACCCGCCCGGTGCGGGTCAGCAGCGCGCCCGCCTCGCCCCGCAGCGCCCGCAGGTGCGGCATGTTGCGGGCCCGGAGCTGCTCGTCGCGCGCGGCCATCCGCGCGCGCAGGTGGCTCTCGGCCAGCTGCGCGGCGGCGCTGACCAGCGACACCATCGCCGGGTGCACGGTGCGCAGCGGCCCGCTGATGTCCACCGATCCCAGCACGTCACCGGTGTCGGGGTCGTGGATGGGGCTCGCCGCGCAGGTCCAGTCGTGGTAGGTGCGCACCAGGTGCTCGGCGGAGTAGATCTGCACCGGTTTTCCCACCGCCAGGGTGGTTCCCATCGCGTTGGTGCCGATGGCCTCCTCGGCCCACCGGGTTCCCTCGCTCAGCCGCACCCGGTCGGCGCGCCGCTGGACCTCGGAGTTGCCCTCGCGCCAGAGGATCAGCCCGTCCCGGTCGGTCACGATCATCACGTGCATCGCCTCGTCGGCGACGTCGAGCACGGTCTGCCGCAGCACGGGAATCGCTGCGGCCAGG
This sequence comes from Saccharopolyspora terrae, assembly GCF_004348435.1. Classification (NCBI taxonomy): domain Bacteria; kingdom Bacillati; phylum Actinomycetota; class Actinomycetes; order Pseudonocardiales; family Pseudonocardiaceae; genus Saccharopolyspora; species Saccharopolyspora terrae. The sequence continues at coordinate 57,302 of NZ_SMKS01000019.1, forward strand.
GGGTGTTCGGTGCGCATGTCGCGGACCTCGTCGCGCTCGCAGACCACCGGTGCCTCGCAGGAGTCGGGGTCGACCTCGGCGGCCAGCGAACGCTGCCAGGACTCCGAGACCAGCGTCCGCGGTGAGCGGGGCGCGCGGTCGCCGCGCAGCACCGCGTCCCACACGCGTCCCAGCAGCGATGCGTACTCCAGCGGGTCGGCCAGCATCGTCGCGTTGGTGGGATCCTCCTCGGTGCGCACCCTGCCTCCAGTCCCGACGTCGGCGTCGACGCGTGAGGTCACATGATGACCACGCGCCGACGCCGGGGACAAGAGCGCCACCCGCCACCAGGACCAAAACCGTCCGTTCGGTCAGGCACCCGGTCGGTGCAACCTCGTTGCAACGTGAGGCGCGACACGATTCCGCGCGACAACGGAAGTTCTCGTGCAGGAGGCAACGCATGACCAAGTACGCAGCGCCGGGTACGCAGGGCAGCGTCGTGGCCTACGAATCCCGCTACGACCACTACATCGGCGGTGAGTACGTGGCCCCGGCCAAGGGCGGGTACTTCGCGAACCCGACGCCGGTGACCGGTGCGGACTTCACCGAGATCGCCCGGGGGACCGCCGACGACGTCGAGCGCGCGCTGGACGCCGCGCACGGCGCGGCCCCGGCCTGGGGCCGCACCTCGGTCGCCGAGCGGGCCAACGTGCTCAACCGGATCGCCGACCGCATGGAGGCGAACCTGGAGCGGCTGGCGGTCGCCGAGAGCTGGGAGAACGGCAAGCCGGTCCGCGAGACCCTGGCCGCCGACATCCCGCTGGCCATCGACCACTTCCGCTACTTCGCCGGAGCGATCCGCGCGCAGGAGGGAAGCCTCGGCGAGGTCGACGACAACACGGTGGCCTACCACTTCCACGAACCGCTGGGCGTCGTCGGCCAGATCATCCCGTGGAACTTCCCGATCCTGATGGCCGTCTGGAAGCTGGCTCCCGCGCTGGCCGCGGGCAACGCCGTGGTGCTCAAGCCGGCCGAGCAGACCCCGGCCTCGATCCACGTGCTGGTCAGCATCATCGGCGACCTGCTGCCCGCGGGCGTGCTCAACGTGGTCAACGGCTTCGGCGTGGAGGCGGGCAAGCCGCTGGCCTCCAGCAACCGGATCGGCAAGATCGCCTTCACCGGTGAGACCACCACCGGACGGCTGATCATGCAGTACGCCAGCGAGAACATCATCCCGGTGACGCTGGAGCTGGGCGGCAAGAGCCCGAACATCTTCTTCGACGACGTGGCCGCGGCCAACGACGCCTTCTACGACAAGGCGCTCGAAGGGTTCACGATGTTCGCGCTCAACCAGGGCGAGGTGTGCACCTGCCCGTCGCGGGCGCTGATCCAGAGCGGCATCTACGAGAAGTTCCTCGGCGAGGCCGTGGAGCGCACCAAGGCGGTCAAGCAGGGCAACCCGCTGGACACCGACACCATGATCGGCGCGCAGGCCAGCAACGACCAGCTGGAGAAGATCCTGTCGTACTTCGACATCGGCAAGCAGGAGGGCGCCAAGGTCCTCACCGGTGGCGAGCGGGCCGACCTCGGCGGCGAGCTCTCCGGCGGCTACTACGTGCAGCCGACGGTGTTCGAGGGCCACAACAAGATGCGGATCTTCCAGGAGGAGATCTTCGGGCCCGTCGTCTCGGTCGCTCGCTTCGACGACTACGCCGACGCGATCAAGACCGCCAACGACACCCTCTACGGCCTGGGTGCCGGGGTGTGGTCGCGCGACACCAACACCGCCTACCGCGCGGGTCGCGAGATCCAGGCCGGCCGGGTGTGGGTGAACAACTACCACGCCTACCCGGCGCACGCGGCCTTCGGCGGCTACAAGCAGTCCGGCATCGGCCGCGAGAACCACAAGATGATGCTGGAGCACTACCAGCAGACCAAGAACCTGCTGGTCAGCTACTCGCCGGACAAGCTGGGCTTCTTCTGATGGAGCCCGCCAGGGTCGCCGTGACACCGGAGGCGGCGCAGCTGCTGCGCCGCCTCCGGGCCGACCACGGTCCGCTGATGTTCCACCAGTCCGGCGGGTGCTGCGACGGCAGCGCCCCGATGTGCTACCCGGCGGGGGAGTTCCGCACCGGCGGGTCGGACGTCCACCTCGGAGACCTGGAGGTGGACGGGGAAGCGGTTCCGGTGTGGATGTCGGCGGCGCAGCACGAGTACTGGAAGCACACGCACCTGACCATCGACGTCGTGCGCGGCCGGGGCAGCGGGTTCTCGCTGGAGGCCCCCGAGGGGGTCCGGTTCCTGATCCGCTCCCGGCTGCTCACCGACGACGAGCTGGAGGCGTTCGGCCTCGCCTGATCGGCGGCGTCGTTCGGAGGGGGGCGACGGCGGGACCCGCCCCACCGGGTGGGTCCCGCTCGTGCCCGTCACGATCAGCGGAAATCTGACCGACCGCGCTTCGCGGTGTGTTTCAGGTCACGTTTCGGACTAGGATGGGTCGGGGTTCGGCCCGTCGGCCCGATCGGTGATCGTCGAGGTCCGCGCCGCGCACACCCCCGCTCCGGTGCCTGGAGGATGCCTGATGACAGTGCGAAGCCGGGTGCCCAGCTCGACCGAACCCGAGGTCGCCGAGCTGGCCGGACCCCAGATCGCGCCGCTGAGCGGCGACTCGCCCGGGCTGGCGAAGTTCCACGTCCCGGAGGTCGTGTTCGGGCCCGGTGCGCTGGCCGAGCTCGGGCACTGCGCGCGGCGGCTGGGCGCGCGCCGCCCGTTCCTGGTCACCGATGGCGGCCTCACCGAAGCGCGGTGGGCCGCCGAAGCCGCCGGGCACCTCGACGCGGTCGGGTTGAAGGCGGTCGTGTGGGACGCCGTCACGCCCAACCCCAAGGACCACGAGGTCGAGGCCGCCCACCAGCGCTACGCCGAGTCCGGGGCCGACGTGATCATCGGCGTCGGCGGCGGTTCGGTGATCGACGCGGCCAAGGGCGTGGCGATCCTGTCCGGCAACGGCGGCCGGATCCTGGACTACGAAGGCGTGGACCAGGTGGTGAACCCGATCCCGCCGCTGGTCATGGCACCGTCGACGTCGGGAACGGGTGCCGACGTCTCGCAGTTCGCGATCATCACCGACACCGCGAACGCCACCAAGATCACGATCCTCAGCCGCGCCCTCGTCCCCGAGATCTCGGTGATCGACCCGCGGCTGCTGACCAGCATGCCGGACTGGCTCAACGCCGCCACCGGGCTGGACGCGCTCACCCACGCCATCGAGTCCTACGTCTCCCGCGCGCACAACACCCTCACCGAGCAGCACTCGCTGCACGCCGCGAAGCTCATCACCGGCAACCTCGCCCGCACCCTGTTCCGCCCCACCGAGGCCGAGCCGCGCGTGGCCATGGCGCAGGGCGCGCTGGAAGCCGGGATGGCCTTCACCAACGCCATCCTCGGCGCCACCCACGCCATGAGCCACCAGGTCGGCGGGCTGCTCGACGCCCCGCACGGGGTCATCAACGGGGTGCTGCTGCCGCACGTGATCCGCTTCAACGCCGAGACCGACCCCTCGCGCTACGTGCCGCTGGCCGCGGCGATCGGGATCGACACGGCCGGAGTTCCCCCTGTCGAGGTGGCCTTCACCCTCGCCGACCGGGTTCGGGAGCTGGCCGACGTCGTCGGCGTTCCGCAGACGCTGCGCTCGCTCGGTGTGTCCGATGTGGACATACCGGTGCTGACCCGCAACACGCTCAAGGACGCCTGCCTGACGACGAATCCGCGCGAAGCGCGGGCGACCGACATCGCGGGACTGTTCCGGGCGGCGCTGTGAGCGGTGATGCCGGGACCTCAGGCGGTGAGTTCGGCGACGACCTCGGCGTCCTGACCGGGCTGCGCTCCGGCAAGCGCTCGTTCTACCCGGAGTACGTGCGCTCCGCCGAACGCCTCGAATGCGCCGTGCAGGCGCTCGACCGCATCTCCCGAGCGCTGGTGCGCACCGTCGAGGGTCCCCGCACGCTCGTCGAGGCCGTGGTGCGCGCCGCCGCCGAGCACCTGCAGGCCGACCGGCTGCTGCTGGGCATCGCCGACGGAGCCCTGCGCGCGGCCCGGCCCCGATTCCTGCTGCTGCACCACGGCGAACTCGTCGACGACGAGTACCGCCTGCCGCCGGAAGCGCGCGAGCAGCTCGACGTGATCCGGACCCGGCCGTGGGAGATCGAACTCGCCCCCGGCGGCCCCGGCTGGGTGCGGGCGCCGATGACCCTCGACGACGAGCCCGTCGGCGGCATCGTCGGCTGGCCGGGCGACGTGCAGGTCGCCGACACCGACCTGGCGATCATGCGGGTGCTGGCGAACCAGGCCGCCGTCGCCGTGCACAACTCGTTCCTGTTCCACGCCGCCGCCCAGCTGCGCGGGCGCACCGAACAGCTCTCCGAGGCCGCCGCCCAGCAGGCCAGGGACCTCGCCGCCCGCAACGCCGAACTCCAGGAGACCCAGCGTCGCCTGGTGGAGGCGATGCAGCGCCAGGCCCTCGACGACGAACGCCACCGCATCGCCCGCGAGCTGCACGACACCGTCACCCAGTACGTCCTCAGCGCCGGCATGACCGTCGAGGTGTGCCGCTCCGAACTCGCCGAGATGGGCCCGGAAGCCCAGGAGGTCGCCGAGAAGCTCGCTCCTGCCAAGGGGCTCACCCAGCAGGCCGTGGAACGCCTGCGCGCGGCGATCTACGCGCTGCACCACGGCGCCGAAGAACCCCCGGGCTCGCTGCCGGTCCTGCTCAAGCAGCTGTCCACCGTGCACCTGTCCAGCGAGTTGAAGGTGGAGGTGCGGGTGGCGGGCAGCCCCGCTCCGCTGCGACCGGAGGACGAGAGCTCGATCCTGCGGCTCACCGGCGAGGCGCTGTTCAACGTCGTCTCGCACGCAGGAGCCACCCGCGCCGTCGTGCAGCTCGTCTACCAGCCGCAGCAGCTGCGGCTGACGATCTCCGACGACGGGACGGGCGATCCCGCGCAGCTGCGGCGATCGCTGAAGCTGTCCTCGGCGACCGATCTGGCGGGCCGGCACCGCGGCCTGGCCAACATGGCCGCCCGCGCGCAGGAGCTCGGCGGGACGCTGGCCATCCGCCGCTCGCGGATGGGCGGCGTGGCGTTGCAGCTGCGGGTGCCGCTGTCCTCGACCCGGGAGGTGATGCCATGACCCCGCCGGTCCCCGACCAGCGCACGCCGATCGGACAGGTGCGGATCGTGCTCGTCGACGACCACGCGATCGTCCGGCACGGCCTGCGCTCGGTGCTCGAACGCGAACAGGACCTGCACGTGGTCGGCGAGGCCGCCACCGCCGCCGAGGCCGTCGACGTGGTCGCCGCCGCCCACCCGCACGTCGTGCTGCTGGACCTCAAGCTCTCCACCGGCGACAACACCGAGGGGCTGCACCTGTGCGGGCAGCTCACCGAGCTGCACCCGGGACTCGGGGTGCTGGTGCTGACGACCTTCCTCGACGGCGGTCTGGTCGTCGAGGCCATCCACCGCGGTGCCCGGGGCTACGTCGTCAAGGACGTCGACACCACCGAGCTCGTCCGCTCCATCCGCGCGGTGGCCCGCCGGGAGAGCTCCTTCGACTCCCGCTCGGCCGCGGCGATGGTCGAATCGATGAACTCGCCGTCGAGCGATCCGCGCCTGACCGAGCGCGAGCTCATCGTGCTGCGCGAACTCGCCCACGGGCTCAGCAACCGCGACATCGGGGCGAAGCTCTTCATCTCCGAGACCACGGTCAAGTTCCACGTCCGCAACATCATGCGCAAGCTCACCGCCACCAGCCGCGCCGAAGCCGTCTACGAAGCCAGCAAGCTCCACCTCATCTAGGAGCTGTCGAGGAACTGCTTGCTCGGCTGTGCGAGCTGAGTCCCACACCTGAATCAGCTCGCACAGCCCGGCCTTCGCGAGGGGACGCGGGCGTGGGTGGGTGGTCGTGGTGCGCTGCGCCGGGTTAGGTTTCCGGTGTGGCCGGTGATGTGGTGATCTTGAGCGGCCCGCCGGGAGCGGGGAAGACGACCGTGGGCGGCTTGGTGGCGGCCGAGAGCGCCGGCGCGTCGGTGCACATGGCGACGGACTTCTTCTACCGGTCCATCCGCAGCGGTTACGTGGCCCCGTTCCTCCCCGAGTCGCAGCGGCAGAACGAGGTGGTCATCGAGGCGATCGCGGCGTCCGCGACGGCGTTCGCGCGCGGCGGGTACCGGGTCGTGGTCGACGGCATCGTGGGGCCTTGGTTCCTCGACCCGTTCCGGAAGGCCGCGGAGCGGGACGGTCTCGCGCTGTCCTACGTGGTGCTGCGGCCCGCGCTGGACGTCGCGCTGGACCGCGTGCGAGGGCGCGGAGACGACGAGTTGAGCGACCCGGAGGCGATCTCCGGATTGCACAGCGCCTTCACCTCCCTCGGAGACCTGGAGGACCACGTGCTCGACCCGGGGGAGCTCACGCCGGAGCAGACCACCCGCGAGGTTCGCAGCGCCCTCGAAACCGGGCGCTTCCGCCTGATCTGACGCGGTCGGCTCAGCCGTCCTTGCGGATGTCGAGCCAGCCTCCGTGGTGGTCGGTCACTTCGCAGGGGTGCCCCGCGCTGTCCCCGAGGTGCTGGAGCTCGGCGGAGGTGAAGGTGCGCACGTGACCGAAGGCCGCGTTGGGCTCGTCCTCGTAGGGAACCGCGATGATGACGCGGCGCCGGGCGAGCCGGAGGGCTTCGGCGAGGACCGCGTTCCCCCGCGCGGGTTCGAGGTGTTCCAGCAGGTGCATCGCCGTCACCGTGTCGACCGCGCCGTCGGGCAGCGGGACCTGGGCGGCGTCGCAGACCAGCGTCGGCATGCGATGACCTCGGGTCGCCGCGACCGTCTCCAGCAGTCGCATGCTGCCCGGGGCCAGGTCGGAGGCGATGACCGAGTGCTCGCCCCGCTCGGCGAACAGCAGCGGCAGGAACCCGAAGCACGAGCCCAGGTCCAGCACCCGCCCGGGCGGGACGAGCCGCAGGACCCGCCGGTACAGCGGGGCGAAGTCGGCGATGGAGGAGTGCGGCGCGCAACCCGCCGGAGCCGACCAGCACTCCCGGACGCGCGCGAGGGTGTTGTCGTAGAACGTCGTCCACGCCCGCAGCGGATCGTCGATCACCGACTGCACCACCTCGGTGAACACCCGCTCGAAGACCTCCACCCCGCTGAGCCAGCCGGGCGCGAACAGCTCGTCGGCGAGGACGCCCGCCAGGTTGTTGTCCAGCTGATCGGGCCGCAACCAGTGGCTGATCTCCATCCGGTGATCGCGCCGGTGCAGGCAGAAGTGCCCCGTGCGGGTCACCTGCCCGCGCGCGTCGCACGGCGAGTCGTGACGGGAGACGGTGACCAGCGGGTCGTGGCCGTGCGGGGCCAGCGGATCGATGTGGTGCAGCGCCGAGCGTTCCCCGGCGCTCACCGCCCGGTCACCTCCGTCGCGATGGACTCGGCGGCCTTCGCCAGCCCCGACAGGTCGCGCACCACCTGCACCCGGTCGCAGTGGTCGGCGTAGTCCGGCAGGTCGCAGCGCCCCAACCGCCACGAGTAGCGCGGTTCCGGCGTGAGCCAGATGGTTTCCCGCGACCGGCGCGCGATCTCGGCCAGCGCGTCGACGTTCGGGTCGTTGCCGTTGCCGCGCCCGTCACCGAGGATCAGCACCGTGGTCCGCCGGTTGAGGCTGTTGCCGAACTCGTCGATGAACGTCGCGAAAGTGGCGCCGTAGTCGGAGTTCCCGTCCACGTCGAGGACCCCGCCCTGCGGCAGCCCGTCGAAGACCAGCCCCAGCGCGCGTTCCAAGGGGTGGTCGGTGAACAGCTCCGAGATCTCCACCGGGTCGTCGACGAACGCGAACGTGCGGACCTGCGTGAACAGCGACTGCAACCCGTGCACCAGGTGCAGCGTGAAGCGCGCGGTGGAACGCACCGACAGCGACACGTCGGCCAGCACGATCAACCGCGGCTTGTCCTCCGCCCGCGTCACCGTGACCGGCCGGAACGGGACGCCGTCGTAGCGCATGTTGCGCCGCATCGTGCGAGCCGGGTGCACCCTGCCGCGCGGGGTGTTGCGGCGCTTGCTGGTCGGCGCGCCGCGCAGGCTGTGCACGATCCGGCGCAGCGATTCCTCCAGCTGCTGCCGCTCGCCCTCGTCGACGCGGTCGAGCCTGCCGGTGGTGACCTCGCGGGACTCCTTGGCCGTGCGCTCCAGCTCGGCGAGCTTGGCCAGGTGCTGCTTGAGCAGCTCGGGCAGGTTCTCCAGCACCCCGGTGAGCTGCCCGCGCGGCGTCGAGTCGGGTTCTTCGTCGTCGGCGAGCCAGTCCAGCAGCGTCTGCTCCTCGGCGATGCTCAGCCGGGTGTCGATGCGGTGACCGGTGTGCTCGGCCAGCGACCCGGGCGTGCCCGCGTTGTGCAGGTGCTCGGTCTCCAGCTGCACCGACGGCACCGAGCTGCCGCCAGCGCTGCTGTTGTCGCTGGAGAACACCACCTCGTCGGTCATCGACGCCAGGTCGATCTTGTTGCTCTCCTGGTGCAGGTTGTACTGCTGGGCCAGGTCCTCGGGGTCGAAGTAGTCCCGGATGTCGGCGGGTTTGGCGTGGGTGTGGCCCTCCTGCGGCGTGTCGCCCGGCTCCTCGGAGACGGTGAACGACTGGAGCTCGCCGGTGTCGGAGAGGTCGTCGTGCTCGTGGGTGTGCTCGTGCTCGTGGTCGTCGGGAACGACCGGTCGCAACGCGAAGAAGGTGTCGAAGACCTCGTCGAAGATCTCCTCGTCGCGCCGATCCTTGATCATCGCGACCTTCAGGGCGTCGCGCAGCGCGTCGCGGTCGTCGAGCATCCCGGGCTGGGCGGCGCAGCGCATCGCGTCGGTGGCCTCGGACACCGAGATGCGAATGCCGAACAGGCGCAGCAGGCGGACGAACCGGTGCAGAGCTGATTCCACGGCCCGCTCCTCACGACTTGCGCCTGGTCGCCGATGAGAACGAGCGATGTCCCTGACCGCCCGTCGCTCGTCGGCCGGAATCGCTGGAACCCGGTGCGCCGTAGTAGGAGTCGTCGTGCCGCCCGGGTGCGTCCTTGGCCGCGCGCACCTCCCGGCCGTCGACCTCGTCGTGGTCGTGGTCATGCCCGTGACCGTGCCCATGCCCGTGTCCGTGCCCGTGGGCCGGCAGCTGGTGCGGGATTTCGCGGTTGGGGTCGGCCATGTGCCCGATGACGTCGAGCGCCTGGTGCAGGTCGCGCTCGTACTTCACGACCACGTTCACCGTCTCCGCCAGCACGTCCGAGCCGAGTTCGTCGGCGCCGAGGACCGCCAGGGTGCGGGCCCAGTCGATGGTCTCGGAGATCGACGGGGCCTTGCGCAGCTTCAGCGCGCGCAGCTGCCGCACCACCGAAACCAGCTGCTCGGCCAGGTTCTCGGGCAGGCCGGTGTTCTTGGAGCGGACGATCTCCAGCTCGCGGTCGTGATCCGGGTAGTCCAGGAACAGGTGCAGGCAGCGGCGTTTCAGCGCCGCGGACAGGTCGCGCGTGTTGTTGGAGGTCAGCACCACGTACGGCGGTGTCGTCGCGGTGTAGGTGCCGACCTCGGGAACCGACACCTGGAACTCCGCCAGGCATTCCAGCAGCACCGCTTCCAGGGCTTCGTCGGCCCGGTCCACCTCGTCGACCAGCAGGACCGCCGGCTCATCACCGCGGATGGCCTCCAGCAGCGGCCGCGCGGCCAGGAACCGGTCGGAGAAGAACAGGCTGTCCTGCGCGCCGATCCGGTCGATCGCGGTGGACAGGTCCGGTGCGTCGGCGATGACCTCGCCGATCTTGTCCCGCAGCATCTGCGTGTAGAGCAGCTGCTTGCCGTAGTCCCACTCGTAGAGCGCCTTGCTCTCGTCCTGGCCCTCGTAGCACTGCAACCGCAGCAGCTTCCGCCCGGTGGCCTCGGCCAGCGTCTTGGCGAGTTCGGTCTTGCCCACGCCCGCAGGGCCTTCCAGCAGCAGGGGCTTGTCCAACCTGGACTGGAGGTAGACGGTGGTGGCCAGCCTGCGGTCGGCGATGTAGCCGTGCTCGCCGAACCGGTTGATCACCTCCTCCACCGACTCGAAGGGCTTGTCGCCGGGCTGATCCGCGATGTCGTCGAGCACTGCGATACCTCCGGAGTTCGAGCGGTGCGGTGGTGGGAAGGCCGTGGTGCCGCGCGGTCGGAGGGCGCGACACCACGGCCGGTCCGGGGAGGGGTCAGGTCAGCAGGTCGTCCAGATCCCCGGTCATGCAGTGCTCGACCACCGGGCGCACGGTGTCGAAGGTGCACTCCTTGGCGTTGCCCGGGGTGCAGGCGTCGCCGAGGACGTGGTTGGTGATGCGGTCGACGTCGCCGGAGTCGCCCTTGATCTCCTTGGCCTGCTCGTAGAACTTGGTCGGGCCCTGGCCCAGCCGGTTCTTCGAGTAGCTGTCGGCGTTGACGTCGACGAACCGCTCCGGGATGCCCACGTCGCGCAGCAGCCGGATCGCGGCGTTGAGCGCGGCATCGGCCGCCTGCGGGTCGGTCATGCCGTGGGTGTCGATGCCCATCGCCTCGGCGATGTCGGCGAAGCGCTTGTAGGCCACCGGCATGTTGAACGCCCACACGCGCGGCAGCGCGACGGCGTTGTTGAGCCCGTGGTGGGTGTCGTAGAAGGCGCTCACGGCGTGCGAGATCGAGTGGATGATGCCCAGGCCGCCCGAGTTGAACGCCTGCGCGGCGATGTACTGCGCGTACATCATGCCCTCGCGGCCGTGCAGGTCCTGGCCGTTCCACACCGCCTGGCGCAGGTTCTCGGCGGTCAGCTTGATGGCGTGCAGCGCGTTTCCCAGCGACGGCTGGAAGTTCAGCCGCGACACGTACGGCTCGGAGGCGTGCGCGAGCACGTCGAAACCGCACTGCGCGGTGTAGTCGACCGGGCAGTCGTAGTAGAGCACCGGGTCGTCGACGGCCAGCGTGGTCACCGAGTTGTCGTCGAAGGCGACGTACTTGTGCGGGTTGCCGGGATCGGTGGTGGTGTCGGTGATGACGTAGGCCCAGGACGTCTCCGAACCCGTGCCCGCCGTGGTGGAAACGGCGATGTGCGGCGGGTTCTTCGGGTTCTCGGACTTGTTGAAGCCCTCGAACTCGTTGACGTTGCGGCCGTCGTGGGCCACCGAGATGCGCGCGCCCTTGCAGGCGTCGTGCGAGGAGCCGCCACCGATCGACACGAACGAGTCGCAGTGGTTCTCCTGGTACATCGCGACGGAGTCCATCACGTTGTAGTCCTTGGGATTGGACTCGACCTGGTCGTAGACCACCACTTCCAGACCGTGGTAGCGCATCGACTCGACGATCTTGTGCACGATGTCGGTGCCGCGCAGGCCGGAGGTCATCACCAGCGTCTTCTTGAAGCCCAGCTTCAGCGCCTCCGGGCCGATCATCTCGTGCGAACCGGGACCCAGCAGGGCGCGGGGGAACGGGTGGAACTCCTTGATCGGGAACGGCTTGAGCAGCTCGTCGACCTGCATGTCGCTGTCCTTTCCACGCGCGTCGTTGCACGTTGCTCTCCGGCCGGGCGAAGGGGGGAGCCCGGCCGGTTCCGGGGGACGTCGGCGTCGAACCCGGCCACGTCCCCGGAAGCTAGTGCCCCAGATCACGCGGGGAGAACGGCTGCGAACCAAGACCCCTCGTCCGAGAACCCGGTTCCGGACGAACGGGGAGGGCGGTACCCGTCCGATCGGACAGGTACCCCCGCCCGACCCGTTCGATCGGACGGGTGGGGGTGAGCCCGGTCGCACGGTGCTCGCGGTGGCGACTGGGCCTAGCGTGGTGCGGCATGGCGGAGTGGTTCGAAACAGTGGCGGAGGCGCACCGGCGCGCCCGCAGACGTCTGCCCAGGTCGGTGTACCTGGCGCTGGTGGCGGGCAGCGAGCGCGGCGCCACGCTCGACGACAACATCAGGGCCTTCGGCGAGCTCGGCTTCGCGCCGCGCGTGGCGGACCTGCCGGCCGAGCGGGACATGTCCACGACCGTGATGGGGCAGGAGCTGTCGCTACCGGTGCTGGTGTCACCGACGGGCGTGCAGGCCGTGCACCCGGAGGGCGAGGTCGCGGTCGCGCGGGCGGCGGCCGAGGTGGGCACGGCCATCGGCTTGTCCTCGTTCGCCAGCCGATCCGTCGAGGACGTGGCCGCGGCCAACCCGAAGACGCTGTTCCAGGTCTACTGGGTGGGTGACCGGGAGAAGGTGCTGGCCCGCGCCGAGCGCGCCCGAGCGGCCGGAGCGAAGGGCCTCATCGTCACGCTCGACTGGTGCTTCGCCACCGGGCGCGACTGGGGGAGCCCTCCGATCCCGGAGAAGCTGGACCTGCGCACGAAGCTGAGCTTCGCCCCGCAGGGACTGCTGCGACCCCGGTGGCTGCGCGGGTTCCTGCGGCACGGGCTGCCGGACCTGACCACGCCGAACATGGTGCCGCGCGGCGAACCAGCGCCGACGTTCTTCGGAGCCTACGGCGAGTGGATGTTCACCCCGCCTCCGACCTGGGAGGACATCGCCTGGTTGCGGGAGCGCTGGGGCGGGCCGTTCATGATCAAGGGCATCACGCATCCCGACGATGCCCGACGCGCCCGCGACATCGGCGCCACGGCGATCTCGGTGTCCAACCACGGCGGCAACAACCTCGACTCCACGCCGGGCACCATCCGGCTCCTCCCGGCGATCGCCGACGCCGTCGGCGACGACGTGGAAGTCCTGCTGGACGGCGGGATCCGGCGCGGCAGCGATGTCGTCAAGGCGCTCGCGCTGGGCGCCCGGGCCGTCCTCATCGGCCGCGCCTACCTGTGGGGCCTCGCGGCCGAGGGCCAAGCCGGAGTCCGCAACGTCTTCGACATCCTCCGGTCCGGCATCGACTCCTCGCTGCTGGCCCTCGCCCGCCCCTCGATCGACGAGCTCACCCTCGAAGACCTCATCATCCCGAGGGATTTCACCCGCCACCCCGTCTCCGAGCACTGACCCGCACGAATCCCCGACACGGCGCACCACGTCACGTCCCGGGGTGGAGTTCCGGATTTCAGTGGAAATCGGGTCCCCGAGTTCCACTGAAATCCGGTGCTCGGGACGGGACCACGTCGAGGGGGGGAGACGGTGACGCCGGTGCCCCGTCCTCGTGAGGGCGGGGCACCGGCGTTGGTCGGGGTGGTGGGTCAGGTGAGGGAGAGGGCGGCGCTGAGGGCTGCCGCGATGAGGAAGGCCGTGCCGCCCATGAAGGTCTCCATGAGGGTCCAGCTCTGGAGGGTCGTGCGGATGTCGATGTTCATGTAGCGGTTGAACAGCCAGAAGCCCGAGTCGTTGACGTGCGAGAGCACGGTGCCGCCCGCGGCGACCGCGACCACCACCAGGGCGATCTCCGGTTGGGAGAGCCCGAGCTCGTGGATGAGGGGAGCCACGATCGGCGCGGTCGTCACGATCGCGACCGTCTTGGAGCCCAGCGCCACGCGCAGCGCGGTGGCGATCAGGAACGCCAGCACCACCACCGGCAACGACGTCCCGGCCAGCAGGTCGGCGAGCGCCTGACCGGCACCGGTGGCCTCCAGGACCGCGCCGAACACCCCGCCCGCCCCGGTGACCAGCAGGACCAGCGCCACCGGGCCCAGGGAGGCCGACGCGGCCTTCTCGATGCGCTCCATCGAGAACCCGCCGCGCAGTCCCAGCACCCAGAACGACAGCAGCGTGGCGATGGTCAGCGCGATCACCGGTGCCCCGATGAACGTCAGCACCTCGCGGACCACCCCCTCCGGGAGCACGACCTCGGCGAAGGTGTTGAACATGATCAGCACGACCGGCAGCAGGATCACCCCGACCGTCACCCGCAGCGACGGCGGAGCCTGCGTCGTCACGCCGCCGCCGGAGGTCCCGGCCTGCTCGCGGGCCTCGCCCAGCAGTTGCGTGGGAACGGGCGTGCCGAGCTTGTCACCGACGCGCGTGCCGAAGAGGTACGCGCCGATGAACCACGCGGGAAGTCCGCAGATCAGGCCCATGATCGTGACCCAGCCGAGGTTCGCGCCCAGCAATCCGGCCGCGGCCACCGGTCCGGGGTGCGGCGGCAGCACGGCGTGCATGATGGCCAGTCCACCGACGGCGGGCAGCGCGATGCTGATCACCGAACGGCCGGAGCGCTGCGCCACCGAGTAGATCAGCGGCAGCAGGATGATGAACCCGACGTCGAAGAACACCGGGATGCCGAAGATCAGCGCGGTCAACCCGACCGCCAGCGGAGCTCGGCGCTCGCCGAACGCCGCCAGCAGCCGACCGGACAGCACCTCCGATGCCCCGGATTCCTGGATCAACCGGCCGAGCATCGCGCCCAGCGCCACGATGATCGCGATCTCGCCGAGGGTTTCGCCCATCCCGTCCTCGAGCAGGCCGGGGATCTCGGTGGGGCTGATGCCGGCGGCCGCCGCCACCGCCACGCTGACCACCAGCAGGGCGACGAACGCGTGCAGCTTGGCCTTGATCACCAGCAGCAGGAGCAGCGCGATCCCGCCGGCCACGAGCAGCAGCAGCGCCCAGGGCGGCAGCGTCCACGCGGTCTCCGGCGCCTCCTCGGCGGCCAGGGTGATCGCGCTGGGTAAGTCCATCGATCTGGCAGGCATCGTTGCCTTCCTCCGTCAGGGTGCACTCCACCAGGCGATCGCGAAACGGAACACCGCCGCAATCAGGCCCCGGATTTCCGCCGTAATCAGGACCCGGAAAACGGCGGTAATCGGGTCCCGGAGAACTGCCGTAATCGGGTTCCCGAAAACTGCGGTAATCCGGTGGCGGAGAACTGCCGTGATCGGGGGCCTGAGAACTGCGGTTTTCGGGGTTGGGTTTCGATCGCCTGGGGGGTGGGTGGGTCAGGTCCGGTCGAGGGCAGGGCGTTTGGGGTCGAAGGTCCAGCCCGGGATGAGGTGCTGCATGGCCGCGGCGTCGTCCCGGGAGCCGAGGCCGTGCTCGAGGTAGAGCTCGTGGGCCGCCTGAACCCGGTCCTCGTCGAGTTCGACGCCGAGCCCGGGTGATGTGGGGACCGGCAGCAGGCCTTCGGAGATGCGCAGCGGCTCGCGGGTCAACCGCTGGCCGTCCTGCCAGATCCAGTGCGTGTCGATCGCGGTGATCTCACCCGGTGCCGCCGCCGCGACGTGGGTGAACATCGCCAGCGACACGTCGAAGTGGTTGTTGGAGTGCGAACCCCACGTCAGACCCCAGTCGTGGCAGAACTGCGCCACGCGCACCGAGCCGCTCATGGTCCAGAAGTGCGGATCGGCCAGCGGGATGTCCACGGCGTTCGCGCGCACCGCGTGTCCCAGCTGCCGCCAGTCGGTGTCGATCATGTTGGTGGCGGTGGGAAGCCCGGTGGCGCGCCGGAACTCGGCCATGGTTTCCCGGCCGGAGTAGCCGCCCTCCGCGCCGCACGGGTCCTCGGCGTAGGCGAGCACGTCGCGCAGCCCGCGACCGACCTCGATGGCCTCGGGCAGCAGCCAGCCCCCGTTGGGGTCCAACGTGATTCGCGCGTCGCCGAAGCGCTCGGCGAGCGCGGTGACCGCCTCGGCCTCCTGCCTGGCGGGCAGCACGCCGCCCTTGAGCTTGAAGTCGCGGAACCCGTAGCGCTCGCGCGCGGCCTCGGCCAGCCGCACGATCGATTCCGGGGTCAGGGCCTCCTCGTGCCGCAGCCGCGTCCAGTCGTCGGTGCCGTCCTCGCCGGTGAGGTAGGGCAGGTCGGTCTTGGTGCGGTCACCGACGAAGAACAGGTAGCCCAGCACCGGGACTTCGGCCCGCTGCTGCCCGTCACCGAGCAGTTCGGCCACCGGCACGCCGAGGTGCTTGCCGAGCAGGTCCAGCATCGCCGACTCGATCGCGGTCACCGCGTGCACGGTGACGCGCAGGTCGAAGGTCTGCGCGCCGCGTCCGCCCGCGTCGCGGTCGGCGAAGCGGGCGTGCACTTCGCGCAGCACCGAACGGAGTCGTGCCACCGGCTGCCCGACGACCAGCTCCGCCGAGTCCTCCAGCGTCGAGCGGATCGGCTCACCGCCGGGCACCTCGCCCACGCCGGTGCGGCCGTCGGAATCGGTGAGCACCAGCAGGTTCCGGGTGAAGTGCGGCGCGTGCGCGCCGCTGAGGTTGAGCAGCATGCTGTCGTGCCCGGCGACCGGGATCACGCGCATCTGGGAGATCACGGGTGTCATGTTCGCTCTCCGTGTGGTCAGTGCCTGCCGGGTTGGCCGTCGACCCGGCGCAGCAGCCCGTCCGGGTTGCCGTCGGCAAGCGAGCTGGGCAGCAGCGCGGCGGGCACGTCCTGGTAGGCCACCGGCCGCTGGAAGCGCTCGATGGCCAGCGTGCCCACCGAGGTCGTCCGGGAATCCGAAGTGGACGGATGAGGTCCACCGTGGACCATCGCGTGACCGACCTCGACGCCGGTCGGCCAGCCGTCGAACAGGATGCGACCCGCCTTGAGCTCCAGCACGTCCAGCAGCTCGGCCGCCTCGGCGTGGTCGGCGTCGGCCGCGTGCACGCTGACGGTCAGCTGGCCCTCCAGCGACTCGGCTACCTCGCGGAGCTGCGCGGCGTCGCGGCAGCGCACGACGACCGAGCAGGACCCGAAGACCTCCTGCTGCAACGACTCGTCACCGATGAACGCCTCGGCGTCGGTGACCACCAGCGCCGGGCGGCACGCCACCGGGAGCCCCGTTTCCGGCCCCTGCGCCAGCACCTCCACCGCGGGGTGCTCGGCGAGCCGGGCCACGCCTTCGGCGTAGGCGCGGGCGATGCCCGGGGTGAGCATGGTGCCCGCTTCGCGCTTGGCGACCGCGTCGGCAGCGGTGTCGAGGAAGGAGCGCAGCTCCGGCCCGTCGACGGCCACCACGATGCCCGGGTTGGTGCAGAACTGGCCCGCACCCAGCGTCAACGACCCCACGAACCCGGTGGCGATCTGCGCGCCGCGCTCGGCCAGCGCGCCCGGCAGCAGGAACACCGGGTTGCTGCTGCTCATCTCCGCGTAGACCGGGATCGGCTGCGGCCGCGACCGCGCGGCGGCCACCAGCGCCAGACCCCCGGTGCGCGAACCGGTGAAGCCGACCGCCTGAACGCGCGGATCGGTCACCAGCCGGGTGCCCAGATCCGGACCGTCGCCGAACAGCAGCGAGAAGGTCCCGGTGGGAAGTCCGAGCTCGGCGACGGCGTCGGCGATCGCCCGGCCCACCAGCTCTGAGGTCCCCGGGTGGGCGTCGTGGCCCTTGACCACCACCGGGCATCCGGCCGCCAGCGCCGAGGCCGTGTCGCCGCCCGCCACCGAGAAGGCCAGCGGGAAGTTGCTGGCGCCGAACACCGCCACCGGCCCCAGCGGGACCTGGCGCTGCCGGATGTCCGGGCGCGGGGGCGTGCGGTCGGGCAGGGCCGGGTCGATGCGCGGGATGTCGTGGTCGCCGGTGCGCAGCAGCGTCGCGAACATCCGCAGCTGCCCGGTCGTGCGACCGCGCTCGCCGGTCAGCCGCGCCACCGGCAGTCCCGACTCGGCGTGCGCGCGCTCGACCAGCGCGTCGCCCACCTGCTCGATGTTGTCGGCGATGCGTTCCAGGAACCGCGCACGCTCGCTGATCGGTAGCCGCCGGTAGGGGCCGAACGCCTCGGCCGCTGCGGTGCAGGCGCGTTCGACGTCGGTGGCGTCGCCGTGGCCGAACGGCGGTTCCAGCTCGGACCCCGTGCTCGGGTCGATCGCGCGGATCTTCTCGCCGGAGCCGGACGTCGGGGTGCCGGCGATGATCATCTGTCCGGTCGGTTCGATCATGCTCCCGCCTCCGGAACGCGGTCGATCAGCTCGGTCAGCATCGCCAGCTCGGTCTCGTCGAGGTCGACCAGCGGCGCGCGGACCGGGCCCGCCGGTCGGCCGATGGCGCGCATGCCCGCCTTGACGATGCTGACGGCGTAACCGGCGCTGCGGTTGCGGATGTCGCAGTAGGGCAGCACGAACTCGTTGAGGTAGCGGTAGACCGCGACCCGGTCGCGCTCGCGGACGGCGTTGTAGAAGCGCACCGCGAACTCGGGCACGAAGTTGTACATCGCCGAGGAGTAGGTCGTCACGCCCATCTCCAGGTAGGGCAGCGCGAACGTCTCCGCGGTCGGCAGTCCGCCGACGTAGGTCAACCGGTCCCCGACGCGCGAGTAGATGCGGGTCATCTTCTCGATGTCGCCGACACCGTCCTTGAACCCGATGAGGTTCGGGCACTCCTCTGCCAGTCGCGCGACCGTCGTGTCGGAGTAGACGGCGTTGGCGCGGCTGTAGATGATCACGCCCAGGTCGGTGGCCGCGCACACCGCGCGGACGTGCTCGACCAGGCCCTCCTGCGGTGCCTCGGTGAGGTACGGCGGGAGCAGGAGCAGGCCGTCGGCTCCCGCGCGCTCGGCGGCGCGCGCCAGTTCCACGGCGGTGGCGGTGCCGTAGCCGGCGGGGGCGATCACCGGGATGTCGGCGGGCACCTCCTGCACGGCGGCCGTCACCACGGACTCGACCTCCGCGGGGGTCAGCGAGAAGAACTCGCCCGTCCCGCCCGCGGCGAACAGGCCGGTCGCGCCGAAGCCGGAGAGCCAGCCGATGTTGTCCCGGTACGCGGCCTCGTCGAAGCTCAGGTCATCGCGGAAGTGCGTCACCGGGAACGAGAGAAGCCCGCTGGCGAGCCGTTCGGCGGCTTCGGCGGGCGAGAAGCGGGACATCGTTTCCTCCAGGTCCGGTGCTCGGTCGGAGCTGACGTTAGAGCCGGTCATCGATGCGCGTCCAAATCCGATTGAGCATCCACCGATACCGGAACAACATCGAAGCTGGCGGTGGCGCCGTCGCGGCCGGAGCGGGGACCTGATTTCGCGGAGCTACGTCGGGACGCGTAGGTGCGGCGTCGCAGGACGGCGGACGACCCGGACCGCCGAGGGGCGCACGCTCGACGAGCAGGAGGCGACGGGGGAGCGGACATGCGATCTGTTGTGGCGATGATCGGCGAGGACCTGGCCGAGGCGTACCGGGGCGGGACGCGGGTGGAACGGGCCTGCTACCTGGTCGCCGCGGTGCTCGTGGCGAGCGGGATCTTCCACCTGGGGGTGCTCCTCGTGACGGGAGGGACGTGGAGCGGGCCGGTGTCGTGGCGCAAGCCGACGACCTTCGGTCTCTCGTTCGGGCTGACCGTGGCGACGCTGACCTGGGTCCTGTCGTTCCTGCCGATGGCTCAGCGCACGCGCGCCCGGCTGCTCGCCGCGTTCGCGACGGCAAGCGCGGTCGAGGTCGCCGGCATCACCGCGCAGGCGTGGCGCAGGGTTCCCTCGCACTTCATCCCGCCGGACAGGGCGACCGGGCTGGACCTGCTGGCCGCCGTCGCAGCGGCTTCGGGCGCGGTGGTGATCGTGGCGGTGGTCGTGACCTCGACGGTGCTCACCTCGCGCCGCCACGACGAGGTCGACCCGGGAATGGTCCTGGCCCTGCGGGTCGGGTTCCTGGCGCTGCTGCTGGCCATGGCGATCGGCGTGCTGATGCTGGCGGGCGGCCAGGTGCTGACCCGCACGCAGGGCGACGTGGCCTCGGCGTTCGCGTTCACCGCCGTGCTCAAGCCGGGCCACGCCGCCACCATGCACGGAGTCCTCGTCCTGCCCGCGATCGCCTGGCTGCTGCGCTTCACCGGCGGCTCAGAATCCTTCCGGCTCACCGTGGTTCGGTTGGCAGCGGCAGGTTACGGCGCCTTCGCGGCGATCGTGGTCGCCGAAACCCTCGCGGGCATCGACCCGCTCGGCGCGGCCCCGCTGATCGCGCGGGCCCTGCCGGTCCTGGGTTTCGCCGCCCTCGCCGCGGCGGTCGCGATCACGCTGCACCAGCTCGTCCGAAACCCGTTGCCCGAAGCCCGGACGGCTCGTCAGCGATGATCAGCTTCCGGTGAAACCCATTCCCCGGCGGCCGGTCTCGTTGAGCTGGTCGTAGGTGAAGCGGCCTTCCCAGTCGCGTTCGTAGTGCTCGGCGGGGAAGTCGGTGGGGCTGGAGCCGGTCAGGAACGCCTGGCGGACGCTCGCGGCGTACTCCTCGTTGCGCGGGCACCACGGCGCTGCGGGGATGTACATGACGTTGCCCCACCCGCGCTGGTCGGCGACCGGCGCGACGCTGTGGATCATGTCGCAGTGCCACCACACCGAGTCGCCCGCCTCGACGTCGGGAATCCCGACCAGGCCGTCGAGGAGGTCGGAGTGCCACTTGGGGTCGGCGGGGAAGACCTGGTTGGTGGTCACCCCGCACATGTCGTCTTCGGGGACGTCGGGCAGCAGCGGGCGCAGCATGAGGTAGGCCATGGCCTCCGGGATCGGCACGGTGTGCAGCACGCCCTGGTCGTGGGCCATGTCCGACAGCGCCGTCCAGCCCTGGAAGGTGCGGAACGCCGAGCACATCGTCGATCCCGGGTACTGGCTGGCCGAGGTGCGGTGCGCGGCGTCCCACGGGTCGTACCGCTCGACGCTGCCGTCGAAGAGGTGCCGGAAGGCCCGCTGGTAGGACGCGGTCATCCACAGGTCCAGGGTGCCCGGGTCGCTGTGGGTGCCCAGGCCCGCCGAGTCGGCGCCCTCCGGCCGGCGCCGGATCCGGTCCGGGTACAGCGCGTCGCGGCCCGGGTCGAACCAGCGCACGCCGTGCGACTCGTGCTTCCAGAAGGAGTTCAGGAACGACTGCACCCGAGCCGTCCGGTCGCTCTGCCGCGCCCGCATCTGGGCCTGCGACCAGTAGATCGGGTAGATCTCGGGCTTCGAGCCGACGCTGCCGAAGAAGTCGTCGCCCGGACCCCGGTAGTTCTCGAAGAACGCGTTGCGCTCGACGTAGTGGACGATGCTCTCGTCCCAGAGCAGCGCCTGCGCGCGCTCGAAGTGCCCGCGCACCACGGCACAACCGCGCCTGCGCACCGCCTCGACCTGCTCGGGGGGCACGGTGCCCGCGGCGATGTCGGCGTAGTCGATCACGGGCCAGACCGCTTCGCCGCGTTCCCGCAGATCCCGGATCTCGGCCACCCGCGAGCGGACCTGGTCCTCGACGACGGCGAAGACCTCGTCGACGCTGCGCCCGGACGCCTCGATGCGGGCGCGCAGCGCGGCTTTGATCTCCCGGATCGCGCCGGAGAGGTCCGCGGGCGGGGTTTCCCAGTGCGGCAACGACGGCAGTGCCCTGGCGATGGTGGTCATCCCTGAACTCCTTTGGTCAGGACCCCTTACTGGTGAAGTGGTGGGCCGAAGGTAATCGGAGTCGCACATTTAGGCAACACTCCTGACTAAACTGGGTAGGTGCCGACCGCCAAGCCCTCGCTGGAGCTGCTGCGCTCCCTGACCGACGAGCACGTGCTGCGCGCGATCATGGAGGGCGAGCGCCTGACCCGCACCGAGATCGCCGCGCTGACCGGCATCTCGAAGCCCACGATCTCCGACAGCGTCCGCAGACTCACCGAGGCCGGCGTGCTCGTCGACACGGGGGAGCGGACCACCGGCAGGGGCAGGGCGGGCTCCTACTACTCGCTGGTGCCCGAGACGGGTGCGGCCCTGGTCGCCGAGATCTCCCCGCGCGGTGTGCGGGCCGAGGCCGTCGACGCCTTCGGCACCGTCGTGGCCGGTGCCGGTGCTGAGCTGGGACGCGCGGCGGGGCCGGAGGAGGCGGCGGCCGCGCTGCGCGAGGTCGCCGGGGAGCTCGCCGGCCGGATGCCGTTGCGCTGCGCGGTGATCAGCGCCGCGGACCCGGTCGATCGCCGGACGGGTCGGCTGGTGCAACTGCCCGACGAGCCGTTCCTCGTCGGTGACCTCGACCCGGTCGCCGTGCTGGCCCCCTTCGTCCCCGGCGACGTCCTGGTCGACAACGACGTGAACTGGTCGGCCCGCGCCGAGCGGGACGGCGGCTGCGCCTCAGGCGTCGACGACTTCGTCTACCTGCACCTCGGTGAGGGGCTCGGTGCGGCGGTGGTCGCCGACGGCGAGGTCCGCCGCGGCGGCAGCGGGCTGACCGGCGAGATCGCCCACGTGATCACGACCGGTCCGGACGGCTCGGCCGTCCACTTCACCGAGTTCTTCCGCGAGACCGGCCTCCGCCAACCCGGCACGACCGCCATCGACGTCGACGCGCTCCGCGCGAGCTACGGCGACGTCCTCCCGCAACTGACCGACGCCCTCCGCGGAGTGCTCCTGGCGATGATCGCCCTCGCCGACCCGCTCCTGGTCGTCCTCGGCGGAACGTGGGGCCGCGACCCGGAGGTGCTCGACGCCCTCACCCGGGACTCGCCCGCACCCCGCGAGGTCACCCTCGCCACGGCGACGCTCGACACCCCGGAACTCACCGGAGCTCGAACGCACGCGATCGACACCCTTCGCACCCTGATCATCCAGCACGCCACCGAGCAGTAGGGCGATCGGCGCCGAATGCCCTCGCGAGCGCTGCCCGAGGTGCTGGAACATGTTTCAGGAATTCGGTTCGGGCGGGTAGTCTTCGGCGTTGCTGCCGGTTCGCGAGGAGGTAGGTGCTGTGGGGATTCGGGTGGCTCACGTCGGCACCGGGAACGTGGGGCGGCTGGCGCTCGCGGGCGTGCTCGACGCCGCCGAGTGCGAGCTGACCGGGGTGCGGGTCTCCAGCGAGGACAAGGTCGGCCGGGACGCCGGTGAGCTCGCCGGGCTCGACCGGAGCACCGGCATCGCCGCGACCGGCGATCTCGACGACATCATCGCCGCGCGACCGGATTGCGCGGTCTACTGCGAGATGGGTGACACCCGTCCGGTCGAGGCGATGGCCGACGTCGAGCGCCTGCTCGGCGCGGGCATCGACGTCGTCGGCTCGTCTCCCGTGACGCTGCAGTACCCGTGGCAGGTGTTCCCGCAGGAGATGATCGACGGCGTCGAGCGGGCCGCGCGCGACGGCGGAGCGAGCCTGTTCATCACCGGCGTCGACCCGGGATTCGCCAACGACCTCATCCCGTTCGCGCTGGCGAGCACGTGCCAGCGCATCGAGCGGGTCCGGTGCCTGGAGATCGCCGACTACGCCACCTACGACGGCGCCACGGTCATGTTCGACGTCATGGGCTTCGGCAAGCCCGACCACGAGACGCCGATGCTCTACCAGCCGGGCGTGCTCGGCATGGCGTGGGGAACGACGATCCGGCAGCTGGCGGCGGGTTTCGGCATCGAGGTCGACGAGATCACCGAGCACGTCGAGCGCGAACCCGCGCCGGAGGCCTTCGACGTCGCCGCCGGCCACATCCCGCGGGGCGGCACCGCCGCGGTGCGCTTCGAGATCACCGGGATGGTCGGCGGGCGACCGGCGATCGTCGTCGAGCACGTGACCCGGCTGCGCGACGACCTGCGGCCGGACTGGGCACGACCGGCCCAGCCCGGCGGCTCCTACCGCGTGGAGATCACCGGCGAACCGTCCTACGCCGTCGACATCTGCCCGAGCAGCGAGAAGGGCGACCACAACCACGCCGCCATCGTCGCCGCGGCCGGTCGGATCGTGAACGCCATCCCGGCGGTGGTGGCCGCCGAACCCGGCATCCGCACGACGCTGGACATGCCGCTGGGAACGGGCAGGGGCCGGTTCGCCCTCCCACCCGCGTGACGCGGCTCGAACTCACTTGTGCGGCACGTCGGCGACCAGACCGCCATCGACGACGAACTCCGAACCCGTGGCGAACGACGACTCCTCGCTGGCCAGGAACACCACGAAGGTCGCCACTTCCTCCGGGTCCGCGGCCCGGCCCAGCGGCGTCTTCACGATGTCCTCGGGCAGGTTCTCGGTCATCGGAGTCCGGACCATGCCGGGGTGGATGGAGTTCACCCGGATCTTGTGCGGTGCCAGCTCCAGCGCCGCCGACTTCGCCAGTCCCCGCACGCCCCACTTGGTGGCGACGTAGCCGTGCGCCCACGTGCTTCCGCGCAGTCCCTCGACCGACGAGATGTTCATGATCGACCCTCCACCGGCCGCCTTCATCGGTTCCACCACGGCCTGGATGCCCAGGAACGTGCCGGTGAGGTTGACGTCGAGGATCTGCTGCCAGCGGGCCAGCTCGAAGTTCTCGATGGCGCTGCCGTTGACGATGCCCGCGTTGTTGACCAGCACGTTGAGCAGGCCGAACTCGCCGACGGCGACGTCGACGGCCTGCTTCCAGTCGTCCGGTTTCGTCACGTCCAGGTGGACGTAGCGCGCCGCGTCGCCGAGCTCCTCGGCCAGCGCCTCGCCCTCGTCGTCGAGGATGTCGCCGATGACGACCTTCCCGCCCTCGGCGACCAGGGCCCGAGCGTGCGCGGCGCCCATGCCCCGGGCGCCACCGGAAATGATGGCTGCTTTGCCGTCCACACGTCCCATGCCCGACGACGCTACCCGAGAGGTAGAACATGTTTCAATGTTGTGCTCGGGTCGGCGACGGCCGAGGTGGCGGTGACCAGGTAGATCATCCCGCCGACGGGACGATTACGATGCTCCGGATGACCGCATTCGACGATCTCGACCTAGAGCACCTGGACACCTCGATCCTGCCGGAGCGCCAGCAGCGCATCCTGGCCACGATCCGGGACTGGGTGGTCAAGCACGGCTACGCGCCGAGCACTCGGCAGATCGGTGAAGCGGTGGGGCTGCGCTCGGCCTCCTCGGTGTCGCGCCACCTGGCGAGCCTGGAGGAGAAGGGCTTCCTGCGGCGCAGCGAAACCCTCTCCCGGCCCATCGACGTGCGGATCTTCCTGCAGGACCGGCAGTCCCGGCCCACCGACGAGCAGTCCGTTCCGGTCCCGGTCGTCGGTGACATCGCCGCCGGTGCGCCCATCTCCGCGGAGGAGCACGTCGACGACGTGCTGACGTTGCCGCGCGAACTCACCGGGCGCGGCAACGTCTTCGGACTGCGGGTGCGCGGTGACTCGATGGTCGACGCCGCGATCTGCGACGGTGACATCGTCGTCGTGCGCCAGCAGCCCGAGGCGCACTCCGGGCAGATCGTCGCCGCGATGCTCGACGACGAGGCCACGGTCAAGGTGTTCCGCCGCCGCAACGGCCACGTCTACCTCGAACCGCGCAACCCCGCCTACGAGGTCATCGACGGCGACGACGCCGTCATCCTCGGAACCGTCGTTTCCGTCCTCCGCAACGTCTGACCCCCGACGCCACGCAGCGGCCCATGTCGAATCTCGCGCGAAATTCGACACCCCCACGACCTCCGGGCGGACGTCGTGCATCGGGCGTTGGTCAGGCGTGGGCCCGAAGGGCTTCGATGAGCCACTCGAAGTTGGGGACGTGCGGGTCGAAGGCCGGCCAGCCGTTGAGCACGCCCAGCAGTTGCCAGTAGCGCTCCACCCGGCGGTCGGTGAAGGTCTCAACCGTGCCGGCCAGCGCGAGCCGCTCCTCGGAGCTCAGGTCCGGATCGACGATGCGGTCCAGGACCTCCTTGCCGCGGGCGGAATCCGGTGCGATCCCGTCGCGCAGCGCCGCGGCGGCGTGCTCCATCGTCTTCTCCGGCGAGTAGCCGCCGGGCTGATCGATGCCCTGCGAACCGGTCACCGCCATCTCGCGGCAGCGCCGCCGGAAGTCCTCGTCGCTGACCAGCTCGGCGAGTTCGATCCAGGCGTCCACCTGCTCGGTGGACGGATCGGCCGGTAGTGCGGCGGGCATCGAGCGCATGCCCTGGGCGATGTCCGCGCCCGGAGCGTCGTCGTCGACGCCGTCGAAGGTGCTCTGGACGAAGTCGTCGATGATGCGCTGACGCTCGTCGGCCGACATCTTCGCCACCTCGTGCATGGTCCTCATCTCCTCGGTAGTCGTTCCACGTCGAGCGATCCACCGCAGCACCGAGCGCCTGGCCTGCAGCGTGCGCAGTTCCGCGTCGAGCGCCGCCAGGTGGGCCTCGGCCACGTCCTGGACCGTCACCTGGCTGGTCAGCACCCGCCGCACCGACGGCAGGTCCAGGCCCAGATCCCGCAACGTGCGGACAAGGTCCAGGCGTGCCACGGCTTCGGCGTCGTAGAGCCGGTAGCCGCCGGCCGAGCGCCCGCTGGGCGCGACGACGTGGCTGTCGGACCAGAAGCGGATGGTGCGCACCGCCAGCCCGGTGCGTTGCGCCAGCTCACCGATGGTGAACAGCTCGGGTTTCTCGCTCACGGGATTCACCTTCGACCTTCCACCGGCTGGAGACTCAAGCCCATTTTCCAGGTTCGCGAGAAAATCGATGAGAAGGTACCCAAACAGACGTAAGGTGCGTCATGATGGAGCTTAATAGGTAAGAATGGGGTAGGCGATGGACGAGGCGAAGATCTACAAGAGCGAGGGGGGCAGGCTGGCGATCCAGCGCTCCTACCGGAAGCTGCTCGACGACTGGCCGGTGCCCGCGAGGCGGCGAACCGTCGACACCTCGCTCGGTGCGACGTTCGTGCTGGAAGGCGGCCCTCCGGACGCGCCGCCGCTGGTGCTGCTGCACGGTTCCGGGACCAACGCCGCGATGTGGCGCGCGGAGTTCCCGGAGTGGTCCAGGCGCTTCCGCGTGCTCGCGCTCGACCTGCCCGGCGAGCCCGGCCTGAGCGCTCAGGTGCGCCCGCCGCTCGACTCCGACGCGCACGCCCGCTGGCTCGACGAGGTCTTCGAGGCGCTCGGCCTGGAGGACGCGGCGGTGGTCGGTGCCTCGCTGGGCGCCTGGGTCGCGCTCGACCACGCCGTGCGGCGGCCGAGCCGGGTGAGCCGGCTGGTCCTGCTGTGCCCGGCGGGAATCGGCAGGCAGACCTACGGCTGGCTGCTCCCGGTGATCCTGCTGCGGCTGCTGGGCCCGTGGGGCCGCCGCCGGTCGGCGGCGAAGGTCGCCGGAGTGGACGACGCGTCGTTCCTGGACTTCCTCACCGAGATCTACCGCGAGTTCCGGCCTCGGACCGAACGGCTCCCGGTGTTCACCGATGCTCAGCTCGCCGGTCTGCCGATGCCGGTGCTGGCGATCGCGGGGGAGCGCGACGCCATGTTCGACACCGCCGAAACGCGCCGCAGGCTCCGGAACGCGCCCCGCGCGACGGTGCGGGTGCTGCCCGGGGTCGGGCACTCCGTGCTCGGGCAAGCGGAGCGAGTATCGGCGTTTCTTGTGATTAAATCCACAGTGGAGTAGCGGAACAGGCTGTTAACGGGTCGTTTTGGTTGCGGCACGACCGGGTGATCCTTTGTGGATTGTTCCTCACGGCGACGCCTGAGATGACGCCCGATCGGTGCACGGTGCTGATCGGGCCTCTTCAGTTTCGATCTTGGTGCGACCGATACCCCGGACGAAGCGGGCGTCGGAAGATCCGCTTCGTCTTCATCAACGGGAGGAGCGGGATGACCGCGGTCGAGCTGAATCGATACGGGCCGGCGCCGGAAAGCCTGGCGCTGAACTGTCCACTGTGCACCGAGGAGGTCCGCTGGCTGGAACCGCCGCTGCTGCGCTGGTTCTGCCCGGACTGCGCGGTGTTCTGGCGCCACCCGTGCGAACCCGGCCTGCTGGAGGACCCGATCCGCACCGGTGGCGCGGTGATCACCACGGCACCGTCGCTGCTGGGAGGGGACCAGCCGTGACCAACACCCAGCCCGTCCAGGTGCACGCCTGCACCCGCACGATCACCGCCGCGCACACCGTCCCGCGGATCCTGCCCGGGACGCTGCTGGCCAGGCGCGGCGAACCGGTGCTCGCCACCGGCACGATGATCGCGATGCTGGAGGACGCGACCTGGGAGCTGCTGGCCCCGGACGTGCCGGACGAGTTCGCGATGCTCGGCTGCGGCGGCGCGTACGAGCACACCGCGCCGACGCTGCCCGGGCAGGCCGTGCGCATCGAGGTCGAACGCGGCCCCGCGCCCGACGTCGGCCGCCAGACCTGGACCGCCCGCGCCTTCAACGTCGACACCGGCCGGCAGGCCGGCGTGCTGCACCACCAGGTGGCCACCGTCGACCGCGAGCGCTTCTACCGGCGGATGGGTCGATGAGCGAAGTCCTGGAGGACGCGGCCTGCTCGTCGCCGACGGGGGCAGGCCGCCCAGGACCGGGATCTCAGCCCAGCGCCAGGCGAAGTTCCTCCGGTGCGGGCAGGGTGTCGAAGACGACCTCGGCGCCGGCGGACCGCAGTTCGTCGGCGCTGTAGGAACCCGTGGCGACCGCGACGAGGTGCGCGCCGGACTCCTGGGCCGCGCGCACGTCGTTGAGCGTGTCGCCGATCAGTACGGTTCGCTCCGGCGCGAAGTCGATCCCGAGCTTGTCCTCGGCGCGCTCCCGGGCGATGGGCACCAGCCCGCTTCGCCGCAGGTGATCGTCGCCGAACGCGCCGATGTCGAGGTCGACGTGGTCGAGGAGGCCGAACGCGCCGAGCTTGATCCGCGCCACCTCCGCGGTGTTGCCGGTCAGCACGCTCTGGTGCACCAGCGGATCGGCGTCGAACGCCACCAGGGCCTCCCGCGCTCCGGGCAGAACCCGGCCGTTGTCGGCCAGTTCCACCCGCACCTCGTCGAAAACCCCGGCCAGAGCGGTGGTCATCGCCGCCACCAGCTCACCGGTCGGTTCGATGTCGTGCGAGCGCAGCATGTGGTCGATGGTGCCGAGGTCCGTGCGGCCGTCCATCAGCGCGGGCTGACGCACCGGCTGTCCGGTGACCTGCGGGAAGATCCGCTGGTAGGCCGCTCCGCCCAAGCCCAGGGAATCGATCAGCGTGTGGTCGACGTCCCACAGCACCAAGCGCTCGTCCACGTCGTGGCTCCTCGAGTTCGGTGGTGAAGTGGCGGTGCCACTTCCTGTTTCAACCCTCCTGGCGCTGCTGGCCGACGGCGTGCATGCCGCGGACCTCCTCGCGCAGCTGTTGGATCTCGGCGAGCAGGATCGCGGTCTGGTTCTCCTCGGCGATCTCGTGCTCGCGCGCGACCTGCGATTCCATCGCCGAAACGGTCACCGCGATGAACAGGTTGAGCACGGTGAACGTCGTGACGGCGATGTAGGAGATGAAGAAGATCCAGGCCAGCGGCTCGGCCTCCATCACCGAGCGCGCCACCTCCGACCACGCCTCACCCGTCATGACCTGGAACAGCGTGAACAGCGAGGCGCCCAGGTCACCGAAGTACTCGGGCGCGACGGTGCTGAACAACTTGGTCGCGATGACCGAGCCGACGTAGAGGATCAGCCCCAGCAGAGCGGCGATCGAGGCCATGCCGGGGAGCGCTCCGAGCAGCGCACCGACCACCCGGCGCATGCTGGGGATGGCGGAGATCAGCCGCAGCGCTCGCAGGATCCGCAACGCCCGCAGCACCCCGAACGAGCCCGAGGTGGGCAGCAGCGCGATGCC
This sequence comes from Saccharopolyspora terrae, assembly GCF_004348435.1. NCBI lineage: Bacteria > Bacillati > Actinomycetota > Actinomycetes > Pseudonocardiales > Pseudonocardiaceae > Saccharopolyspora > Saccharopolyspora terrae. Next base: position 86,622 of record NZ_SMKS01000019.1, read on the forward strand.
GACGATGACCGCGTCGAAGCAGTTCCACGGATCGCGGAAGAACGTGGGCCCGTGGGCGTAGAGGCGTGCGGCGAGTTCGACGGTGAAGATCGCCAGCGTGATCCGGTCCACCGCGTGCAGCAGCTCCCCGTGCGCGGCGACCAGCGCCGGTGAGGTCTCGCAGCCCAGCGTCACCGCGTTGACCAGGATGACGCCGATGATGAACTGCTGGAATCGCGGCGCGTCGACCAGCGCTCGTAAGCGTTCCCGTGTGGTCACTGTCGTCCCCCGACGTCGTGCTCCAGGTGATCGCCGATCAAGCTAACCGGCTCGACCCCGGTATCCGCGGAGGCGCGACCGACTGTCGCGCACCGCACAGCGCGGCGGCCGGTCACAGCCGCCGCTCGTGGAGCCGGCGCACCGCGGGGGCTAGCTCGGGGTCGGGACCGTCGACCTCGGCTTCGGGCACGATCGCCTCGATCGGCAGCGCCGCGACGGGGGAGAGGGGCAGACCGAGCTCGACGGCCCACTGGCCCAGCTGTTCCGTCGACGACGCGTAGACGATGCGGCCCAGACCGACCCAGGCGTGCGCCGCCGAGCACATCGGGCAGTGCTCACCCGAGGTGTAGACGGTGCACCGCGGACGAACCTCGGCGGTGAGGTTCTCGGCCGCCCACCGGGCGATCGCGAACTCCGGGTGCTGCGTGCCGTCCCCGCTCGCGACGTGGTTGTGGTCCTCGAACAGCACGTCGCCCTCGGGCGAGACGAGCACGGAACCGAACGGTTCGTCGCCGGACTCCAACGCGCGCTCGGCGAGCACGACCGCGCGCCGCAGGAAATCCCGATCAACTTCGCTGATGGCCATGCGACGACGCTATCGCGGGCGCGCTCGAGCTCGCCGGGATCACCCGGTGGGAGACCGCCGTTCGACGGGGTCGCGTCTCCACCGAGCGCCCCCTCCCGAGACGTCCCCGATCTCAGTGGAAATCGGGGTCCCGGTTTCAGTGGAATTCCGAATCCCGAATTCCACTGAAACCCGAGAGTTCACCCGGGCGGGGTGCGGGATCGGTCGAGGGGGTGGGAAC